>CALBLD010000066.1 GCA_937895775.1 uncultured Clostridia bacterium | reverse complement strand
TCCATGTAATCGAGCCGTTTGAAATAAATCCCGGATGGGGCAGATTTGCGGCGGTTGATTACGGCTTTGATATGCTTGCAGTGCTGTGGTTTGCAGTCGATTATGACGGAAGGCTTTATGTTTACCGCGAATACTGCAAGTCCGGACTTACTCTTTCGGGAGCAGCCGACGCAATTGTCAGAGAAAACGGCGGTGACAGGCTGTCATACATAGTTGCATCCCCCGACCTGTGGAACAGAAGGCAGGACAGCGGAAAGAGCGGTTTTTTTATTATGAGCAGCAGGCAGGATCTGCCGCCGCTCATAAAAGCAGACGACCGACGGATAATCGGATGGAGAAATCTTAGGGAATATCTTGCTCCCGATGAGGAAGGGAACCCGAGGCTGAAGATTTTTTCGGTCTGCCCCGAGCTTATCAGATGTCTGCCCGCCCTCTGTCACGACAGGCACCGCCCCGAGGATGTATCGGGTGAGCCGCACTCGATTACTCATGCACCCGAGGCGTTGCGGTACGGAGTTATGTCATGCATAAGCACTCCCGAAAGAGAAAACGAATTATTTTTGCCCTATCAGAGCTTTGTCGGCAAAAAGCAGGGCAGATCGCTCGCAGATTATTAAAAAAGGCAAAAGCAAACCCGGATCGCTGCTTTTGCCGAAAAAAAGAAAGGAATGATCAGAAAAGGTGAACAAACAGCAAAAAGAAGAGCTTGCTTCAATATGGGATTCATATGAATGCGGCAAGCAGTTCAAGAGCCGTATGGGTCTTTATGCCAGAGTTGCCGAAAACGAGCGGTTTTTCAGAGGCGATCAGTGGCGCGGCATAGATTCCGAAGGACTTCCGATGCCGGTATTCAACATTGTCCGAAGAATTGCCACATATCTTGTCAGTTCGGTTATGAGTTATTCGATAAAGATCGGTTTTGACGACTGCGCTCTGCTTCTCAGGGATGACAGCAACGCAAAACGCAGGGCTTACGAAAATCTTGATACTCTTTCGAAGCTTGTAAACGACAGATGGGAACGTCAGGGAATGGAAAAGATATTCCGTGATGCTCTCACCGATGCCATTCTTACCGGTGACGGGATATTTTATTGCTGGTTCGACGGAAACATGGTGTCCGATGCCGGTTACAGAGGCGATATCCGTACCTCACTGATTGACAATGTCGATCTGTTTGCGGCGGATATGAACAATCCCGACATACAGTCGCAGGACTATGTCATGCTTTCGGGCAGATGTCCGGTGAGCAAATTACGCGCGGAAGCCGAAAAGCGGGGAATGCCCGAATCCGGGATTGCACTTATAGTGCCGGATGAAAAGGATGCCGACAGCAGTTCGTATGACAATGATCTTTATGAAAACACCGATTCTTCGGCGCAGAAGGCAACTTATATCATACGCTTTTTCAGGGACGAAAACGGATTTGTCTGCTTCGAAAAATGCACACGCAATCTGATACTGCAAAAAGAGCGGACCGGTCTGCGCTATTATCCCGTGGTTTGCTTCAACTGGGGACAAACCAAACACTGTCTGCACGGAAGCTCGCCGGTTTCGGAAATGATAGGCAATCAGAAGTACATCAACAAGGCATTCGCCATGGAGATGAAGCACATGATCGACACCGCCTTTTCAAAGGTTATCTACGATAAGCGTCTTATTCCCGAATGGAACAACGAGGTCGGACAGGCTATCGGAGTTATGTCGGGCGGAGACGTATCCGGTGCGGTCACAACCGTCGGGGTGGGGCAGATGCAGGACGGATACATCGAGATCATTGACCGTGTGATAACCTATACGAAGGAGCTTGAGGGGGCGACCGAGGCGGCACTCGGAGAAGTCGATCCGACAAATACTTCGGCAATACTTGCGCTTCGCGAATGTGCCGATCTTCCGCTCGATACGGTAAGGGCAAACCTCTATCATGCAATCGAGGAGCTTGCCGTTATCTGGGTAGATATGGCAAAGGAATATATGCCGAAGGTAATGAAGTGTATGTTCAGCGACCGCACATCCGCCGAGCTTGATCTGACATCGGTCAGCATTGACGATATAAGTGCCAAAGTGCAGATAGGATCAAGCAGACGATATTCGTCATCGCTTATGATGTCAACTCTCAATCTTCTGCTTGAACAGGGACACATAAGCTTTGAGCAGTATCTTGAAATGCTGCCCGACGGCGTAATAGAGGGCAAGGAGCTTCTGCTTCGCAAAGTCAGAACCGATAAAAAGGAAAAGGAGGCGACCGATGGAGATGGCAACGAATGAAGAAAATGCGCCAAGTGAAAAAGAGGAAGTGAAAAATGATGACCGAAAAGATGAAAGCAAAAGTCCGGCTGTCGAAGCCGAAACGGAGCTTGAGACGTGCCGCAAGGAGGTACAGCGACTTTCAGCCATCATCGACAACATCAAACGGGAGGCTCGGGAAGCGCAGGCGTTTGCCGAACTCTTCCCGGAGGTAAAGGCGGATGAGATACCCGACTGTGTGAAAAAGCAGGCTGAGACCGAAGGGATACCTGTTGTTGCCGCATATGCGATATATGACAGACGTCGCACACTTGAAAGAAAAAAGTGCAGTGAGATACTGGAAAGGTCGGCTGCAAGATCAAGCGGAATGATTGCGGGCGGAGCCGTGCAGGAGGATTATTTCACTGTCGATCAGATACGCATGATGAGTCCGCGTGAAGTGCGAAAGCACTACAAAGCGATTATGAAGAGCCTTTCAAAAGGCAAAAACTGAAAAAGCAAAGGAGAACAAAATGGCTATTACAAATTTTATACCCACAGTATGGAGCGAAACGCTCGCAAAAGCTCTTGACAAGCAGTACATAGCAGTCAGAAACTGCAACCGTCAGTTTGAAGGCGATATAAAAAATGTCGGAGACCGTGTCAAGATCAATTCGATCGGCAATGTTACCGTGTTCGATTACAAAAAGAACACCGATATGACTGCGCCTCAGACGCTCGACGACAGCTCGATAACTCTCGTTATCGACCGCGCGAAGGCGTTCAACTTCCAGGTTGACGATGTCGATAAGACGCAGGCAAACGTGAATCTGCTCAAGGCGGCAATGGGTGAGGCGGCAAATGCAATCGCGGATGAAGCCGATTCGTATATTTACAGTCTTTATACCGAAATCGCAAAGGACGAAACGATTGCCAAGAAGGACATCACATACAACGATGTGGTCGATCTGCTCATATCGGCAAGGGAAAAGCTGCTTTCAAACAATGTAAACAGCAACACCGAAACCGTGCTTGAAGTCTCTCCTGCGATTGCGGCGGTGATACTCAAGTCCAAGATACTTCAGTCAACCGACAACGAGGATTCTATTTCGAACGGATACCTCGGATCCTTTGTCGGATTCGACATATATGTTTCGAACAACATCAAAAAGGACGAAAGCGGAAACTACAAGTGTTATGCGCGCACAAGACGTGCAATCGCATATGCGGATCAGGTGAATTTCGTTGAGGCATATCGTCCCGAAAAGAGATTTGCCGACGCAGTCAAGGGTCTCCACCTTTACGGTGCCAAGATCATCTATCCGAAGGAGCTTCTCCTTCTCGATCTGTCTGTTTCGGCATCATGATATGTCGTGACATATGGAACAAGACATTGGCACTCACGGCAATGTCCGAATCCTCCGAAAAGGGACTTACGCAGGCAAGATTCTGTAATCTGCTTGACAGTGCGATAGAAACACTGTCCGGGCTGGGCATGCTTTACTCTCCCGAACAGACAAAGACCGATTACAGTCTGCCGCTTACTCTTGATTCGGACTTTCCGCTGCCCGATTGCTTTGCAACCGCGGCGGCGGCAAGGGTAGGGAGCCTTATTTCGGAAAAGTCCGATAAGCTTGAGGGACTTTATCTTTCCGAAACCGAGAGGATAAGAAGCATGATACCTGCCGACGTTGCGCCGATAGTTGAGGTAGTATAAAACATACCGGACGGAAATTCCGTCCGGTATGTTTTTATGTTTTGTGTTACCAGTTGACCTTCCAGCGGCTGCTTATTTCTCCGTTTGCGTTGCTTCCGGCGGCTGTACCTGCGGTTTTGGCGGATGTTTCACGCTTTTTTGCGAGCATATCGTCGAACAGAGCATTGTCCATGGGAAGATTGACCCACGAGCCGGTCCACGAAGAGAGATACGCGGCATTTGCGAGAGTCAGCATGTTTATGCCCTCTCTGCCGTCGGCAATCGGCGGCGTATCGTTCAGAATCGACATTGCAAATGCCGAAAGAACCTCCGCATGGGCATTGGGAACAGGATCGGCGGTATATTCGCTGACGGTCGGTTTTATGGTGCAGGACGAATCGACAGCCGAAAAGCAATATTCGCGTTCGGAAAAGTCAAGCATGTAAAAGGTGATCTTTCCCGATTCGATAACGAGCTTTCCGCGGTCACCGACGATTTCAAGCCTGTTTGTACCCGGATATTCGCCCGTGGTCGTGATAAACTGCGCCTGCGCACCGCCTGCATAATCCATTATTATGGTTGCACGGTCTTCGACTTCGACGTTGTGATAGTGTCCCTCGTCGCATGTCGCAAATACTCTTTGCGGCATGCCGAATATCCATTGCAGGATGTCAAGATTGTGGGGTGCCTGATTGAGCAGTACCCCGCCGCCTTCACCCGAAAACGTCCCGCGCCACGAGCCGCTGTTGTAATAGCTTTGCGTGCGGTACCAGTTGGTAATTATCCAGTTCAGACGCTTGGGAACCCCGAGCGCACCCGATTCCACCGTCTTTTTTGCCTTGATAAATAGCGGATCGGTTCGCTGATTGAACATTATGCCGAATTTCTTTCCCGATTTTTCGGCTGCGCTGTTCATATCAAGTACAGCCGAACAGCAGACGCCCGCGGGCTTTTCGGTCATGACATTGAGACCGTTTTCAAACGCCGAAATCGCTATCGGCGGATGAAAATAATGGGGGGTGGCAATGATGGCCGCATCGACAAGTCCCGACCCGAACATGGAAAGATGATCGGAAAAGCGCGCAACCTCCGGAAAATGCTCTTCTGCAAATTCAAGACGGAGCGGATCAATGTCGCAGACCGCAGTAAGTACTCCGCCCCTGACTCTGCCTTTGTACAGATTCATCGCATGTGCCGAACCCATGTTGCCTATGCCGACTATACCGAATCTGACTACACGGTTTTCAGTTGTATCCATAACCTACCTCTTGGGATTACCTTGCAAGTCTGCCCGATCTGCCGTTTCTTACGAGTTCGTCGATCTCGCCCGACGCAGCGGTACTGAAATCGCCTTCTATCGAGTGCTTCAGCACTCCTGCCGCCGCCGCATATTCGATCGTATATTTCGGATCTTTTCCGGTAAGTACGCAATAGAGCAGACCTGCGGCAAACGCATCGCCGCCGCCGACTCTGTCCACTATGTGTATCGGATATTCGACCGAGAAAAAGCTTTCGCCAAGATCACGATCGTACAGCATTGCAGAAAAGCAGTTGTCGAAGGAGGAGATGCTTTTTCTCATCGTGATTACCACTTTTGCGATTCCGAATCGCTCGGACATTTGTTTTGCAACGGCAATGATTCTTTCATGCTCGTCTTTGATGTCGTCCGCCGCTACGCCGAAGAGTATTTTGCAGTGTTCCTCGTTTGCAATGAGTATGTCAATGCCGGGGATAAGTCCGGAAATGCAGCTGCCTGCTTTTTCGGCAGACCACAGCTTGCCTCTGAAGTTCAGATCAAAGGATACCGTGACGCCGTGCCTCTTTGCCGCCGCAACGGCATCCGAGACTTCTTTCCGACAGCTCTCGGACAGAGCGGGTGTGATGCCCGACAGATGTATCGCTTTCGTGTCCAAAAGGAGAGTGTCCCAGTCAAATTCCGATTCGTCGGATTCGGCTATCGAACTACCCGCACGGTCGTAGACCACGCGGGACGGACGTGCGTCCGCACCCTTTTCAAGATAGTAGATACCCAGTCTGTTTCCGCCGCGCACAACCCTGTCGCAGTCAACGCCGTATTTGCGTATAGCCGCAATCGCGGCATCGCCGAGCAGACCGGACGGGATTTTTGATACAAACGCCGTTTTAAGCCCCATGCAGGACGCCGATACCGCAACATTTGCTTCGCAACCGCCGAAGCAGGCATCAAAGCTGTCTGCCTGTATTATCCGCTTGGCTCCTGCGGGGGACAGCCTGAGCAGGAGCTCTCCGAATGTAATTATGTCTGTCATTTTGCAAATAGTTTTGCCTTTCTTTTATTTGAGCGAGTTCACAAGTCCGACCGCATTTGCACATTTTGCCGCAATGTCGTCATAGCTTCCGCTCATCATGAATGATCCGCCGCAGGCGACGACTCTCGGATTGGACAGATATTCGATCAGATTTGATTCGTTTATGCCGCCGGTCGGCATAAAGGTCACCTGAGGGAAAGCGGCAGACAGTGCCTTTATCGTTTTGAGTCCGCCGTACTGCTCTGACGGAAAGAATTTTATAAGTTCAATTCCGTGATCGAGTACATTCATGATCTCGGTCGGCGTTACGCATCCGGGAATGTACGGGATGTCCGCGCCGATGCATATGTCGTGTACCTGCTCCGAATAGCCGGGACTTACAATGAATTTCGCTCCGCATTCGATCGCCGCTTCCGCCTGCGATGCTCTGGTCACCGTCCCCGCTCCGACTGCCATGTCCGGGAAGGTCATGGCTCCGAGCTTTATGGCTTCCGCGGCAAATTCGGTGCGGAAGGTTATCTCCGCAACCGGGAGTTTGCCGCTGAGCATGGCTCCGAAGGTCGGGAGGATGCTTTCGGGTTTGTGAAATGTTACGACAGGTACTATACGTGTTTGCCTGATTGCTTCAAGTGCTTCCATTTTTACTGTATTCTCCGTTCGTTTTATTCAGACTCCGCTGTATGCGGCAAATCCGCCGTCTACCGGAATGACCGTTCCGGTAACAAATCCGCTTGCGCGGTCGTCGGACAGCCAGAGAAGTGCGCCTATAAGATCGTCAACCTCTCCGAAACGCCCCAGCGGGGTGTGGGCAAGAATCTTTTCGGTTCGTGCGGTCGGATTGCCGTTTTCGTCGTAAAGGAGCGCACGGTTCTGATTTGTTACAAAGAATCCCGGGGCGATTGCGTTGACTCTGATGTTTACCGGAGCAAAATGAACCGCAAGCCACTGCGTGAAGTTGGATATGCCCGCCTTTGCGGCAGAATATGCCGGAATCTTGGTGAGCGGTCTGAATGCATTCATCGACGAAATGTTGATGATGTTCCCGCCCGTTTTTACCATCGATTCGGCAAAAACCTGCGTCACGAGGAATGCCGAAACAATGTTGAGTCTGAATACAAATTCAAGACCGTCGGACGAAAGATCGAAAAAGCTTTTCACTTCGTCAGGAAGATTCGGGGTCATGTATTCGTTGTCGGTCGTGGCGCGGGGATTGTTTCCGCCCGCACCGTTTATGAGAAAGTTTACCTTTCCGAATCTGCTTTCGATCAGCTCTTTTGCGGCGATGATCGAATCCTTGTTCAGACAGTCGGTCTTTATCGCTATCGCATTTTCACCGATTGCAGCGGCAACCCGTTTTGCCGCCGCCTCATCAATGTCAAGAATGGCTACCTTCGCACCGCATTCGGCAAGTGCCTCGGCAAAGCGGCTCATGAGAACGCCGCCCGCACCAGTTATCGCAACAACCTTGTCTGTAAGGTCAACGCTGAATGGTATGTTTACTCTTTTGTTCATTTGTATTGCTTCCTTTCCCGGAAATTACGGATTTTCTATCGTACTTTTGCAAAAGTACCAAAAGGGATTTTTACCCCCTTTTGCTGTCCGCCTTTTCTACTGCTTCAAAAAGACCGTTGAGATATGCGGCACCCAGCGCACGGTCGTACAGACCGTAACCCGGCTTGCCGTCCTCGCCCCATATGTTCCTTCCGTGGTCGGGGCGTACATAGCCGTTAAAGCCGCCGTCGTGAAGTGCCTTCACGATTTCGTAAAGATCAAGTGATCCGTCAGCCGACAGATGCCCTGTTTCGGCGAACGACCGCTCACCCGTGTAGATAATGTTTCTGAGGTGCGCAAAATGTATTCTTCCGTCTTTCGCAAATTCGTATGCCATCGAGACAAGATCGTTTGAACTGTCCGCGCCGAGCGAGCCGGTGCAGAAGGTTATTCCGTTTGCCTTTGACGGAACGGCTTCGAAAAGGCGGATGTAGTCCTCTCTGTGGGAAATGATGCGCGGTAAGCCGAAAATATCCCACGGCGGGTCGTCCGGATGAATTGCCATGTTCATTCCGACCTCGTCGCAGACCGGTATGACCGCTTTGAGGAAATATACGAGATTGGCAAACAGATCGTCATGCGACATTCCCGAATATGCGCCGATGAGCGAAGATATCTGCTCGGGAGTGTATGATTCATCCCAGCCGGGGAGCGAAAGCTTCTTCGGATCAAGCGAAGTTATGGCTTTGTGATCGTATGACAGTGAGTTAGAGCCGTCGGCGTTTCTGCTGTGCAGATCGGTGCGGAGCCAGTCAAATACGGGCATGAAATTGTAGCAGATGCATTTTACACCGTGCGCGGCAAGACGGCGGACATTTTCACAGTACGCTTCGATGTATCTGTCTCTTGTGGGCAGACCGAGCTTTATGTCCTCGTGAACCGGAACCGATTCGATGACTTCCATTTCAAGTCCGGAATCGTTTGAGAGGGCCTTGAGACGTTCGATCGCCTCATTGCTCCAGACCTCGCCGACCGGTACCGAATAAACGGCGGTTACAACGCCCGTCATCCCCGGGATCTGTTTTATGTCGGTAAGCGATATCGGATCGGACTCGCCGTACCACCTGAATGTCATTTTCATTTTTGTGTTTTTACCTTTCAGCCTATTATGTCGCCGTTTGCATTGAAAAGCGGGAGCTTTTCAAGATATGTGATGTCGGGACGCTCCTGAGCTTCTCCCTCGGCAAGGATTGCCATCCTTCCGACAATGTTTCCGCCTGCCTTCTCAACCAGCTTTTCGATTGCAAGCAGTGACTGACCTGTGGATATAACGTCATCGACAATAAGCACACGCTTCCCGTTCATCATTTCGGCATCCTTGCCGTCAATGAAAAGATGCTGTGTTGCCATTGTTGTGATCGAATGAACTTCGACGCCGAATACGTCTGTCATGTACAGCTTTTTTCCCTTGCGGGCGATTATGTACTTGGAATCTCCGTTCTGTCTTGCCATTTCGTGTGCAAGCGGGATGCCCTTTGCCTCTGCGGTAATCAGAACATCATATTCGGGAGCCTTTTTGAGAAGCTCGCGCGCGCATGCGACGGTGAGTTCGGGATCGCCGAAGATTACAAATCCCGCAATGTAAAGCTCGTCGTTTACCGGACAGAGCGGCAGTGCTCTTTTGAGTCCCGCTACATTGATTTCATAGTATTTCATTTCAGTCTACCTCTTTTTCGGATGCTCGGCAAATAATGCCGTAACTATGGCTTATTATAGCACAGTCATTGTCAAAATGGAATACTTTTTTGTTTTTTTAAACAAAAGAGAGAATAAAATAGTGGAATTAAACAATTTGCGCCACCGCATATTGTTTAATTCCACCAAAAAGATGCCTGTACTGTCCGACAGTCCGTTAACGCATAGCATAAAAAATGCAACCGCCAGGGCGGTTGCATTTTTCAATTCCGTAACGGAAATCAGCTTATTCGTTTGCCGAAAGTCCCTTGATGTCTTCCTGAATTTCGGTAAGACCATCGTTGTACTTTGTGGAAACACGTGTAAGCATCTGACCGAACTTTCTTCCTGTAACGTTCGAACGCAGGAAGTTGCCCATTCCGTTGAACTGGGAGCAGAACTGCCAAATGTAAACGAAGTCGGAGTAAACTTTTTCGCTCATGAGGTCGATCATCTCGGCTGCGCCCTGGTCACGGGAGTAGAGATACTTGAGGGCGGTATCATAGTATACCGGACGGATATCTTTGTAGCTGTAGTAAGCGAGAAGCTCAAGAGTAGCAGCAGATGCCGCAATTCTGGACGAGGAGCGGTTGATACCGTAGAGCTGAACGCCGTCGTGAACGGACGAACGGTAATCTGCTGTTTCGATAAGCTTCGGGCAGGGGATAATGCTGTATTCGTCCTGCATGTCGCTCAGATAAAGCTCAGCCTGGTTAAGACGTGCACTTGCAAATACCGAGTTGCCGCTCGCGAAGTCGGTAAGAGCGGTCTTGTAGTCGCCGACATAGTTGTATACATAGCCGCTGTTGAGAAGATCGTAGCAAGCCTGCATAAAGTTGATAAGGGTTACGTTGTTTTCATTGAAGGTCAGATTCATTGTTCCGTCGTCGTTGCGGCTGCAGTATTCAACGCCGGCAGCGATCGAAAGA
>CALBLD010000065.1 GCA_937895775.1 uncultured Clostridia bacterium | reverse complement strand
TTTTTGCTTGTAAGAAAATACACATGAAAAAGTCTTGCGATGCAAGACTTTCGGGAAGCTTCGCTCCCGCGTGCGCAATCTTGCGCACCATGTTCCTTGGAAAACGTTTATATTTCGCGGATAAAATAAAAAAATTTTGCATATAAAACCCGATGATGCTGCGCGTCGGTCTGCGCGAGGCAATATAAAATATCGGGAACAACAATTCGGCTCAGGGGGAACGGTAATATGTTGAAAACCGACAATCTCGCGCTTTATCTGTTCCATCAGGGAACAAATTATCATGCACATGACTATATGGGCGTTCACAGGACGGGTAACGGCTACTGCTTCAGAACATGGGCACCGTCGGCAGATCGCGTTCTTCTGGTCGGCGATTTCAACGGCTGGCAGGGACAACCCATGACAAGAATATCCGACATGGGTGTCTGGGAGATAACTGTTGATGCCGATGATCTTGAAGGTCAGAAATACAAATATGTCGTATGCTCTGCATCCGGTGAGCATTACAAGGCGGATCCGTACGCCGCATACGGCGAAACGCTCAAGGCGACCGCTTCGATTGTTTATACAAACGAAAAATATAAATGGACAGACGCACGCTGGCTTGCAAAACGGCGTATGATCGCCGCGGGTGACGAATTCTATGCCGCTCCCATGAATATTTACGAAATGCATCTCGGTTCATGGCGCACGCGTGACGGCAAGACGACAACGGACGGCGAAAACTATCTGAACTATCGTGAGATTGCCGATCAGCTCGTGCCTTATGTCAAAAAAATGGGATATACACATGTCGAACTGATGCCGATCGGGGAATACCCGTTTGACGGTTCGTGGGGATATCAGGTCTGCTCTTATTTTGCGCCAACCGCGCGTTTCGGTACGCCGGAGGATTTCCGCTATTTCGTGAACACCCTTCATACAAACGGAATCGGTGTGATTCTCGATTGGGTTCCCGCACATTTTCCCAAAGACGAACACGGTCTTTACAATTTTGACGGCGGTCCGCTTTACGAATATCAGGGTTGGGATCGAATGGAGCATACCGAGTGGGGAACACGATGCTTTGATGTCGGCAGAAACGAGGTAGAGTGCTTCCTTATTTCCTCGGCTATGAGCTGGCTCGAACGATATCATATCGACGGTCTGCGCGTCGATGCCGTGGCGTCCATGCTCTACCTTGATTACGCAAGAAAACCCGGCGAATGGGTGCCGAACATTTACGGCGAAAACAAGAACCTTGAGGCGATTGCCTTTTTCAAAAAGCTGAACACTGCGCTTTTTGCGGCGCATCCCGATATATTGATGATAGCCGAGGAATCGACGTCATGGGCGTCGATAACAAAACCCGTATCCGAAGGCGGACTGGGTTTCAATTTCAAATGGAACATGGGTTGGGCGAACGATATGTACGATTATGTGCAGACCGACCCCTATTTCAGAAGATATCATCATAAGGATCTGAACTTCTCGCTTTCGTATGCATTCAGCGAAAATTATATACTTCCTGTGTCGCATGACGAGGTCGTACACGGCAAAAAATCGCTCATAGACAAAATGTGGGGGACGTATCATCAGAAATTCGCGGGAATGAGAATATTCGAAGTCTGGCAA
>CALBLD010000064.1 GCA_937895775.1 uncultured Clostridia bacterium | reverse complement strand
CACTCTCTTTTTGTCATTATCCGCATTGACGAAACCGCGGAAATTGCCGCAAGAGCCTCGCCTCTGAAGCCGAGTGTCGTGATTCCGTCAAGATCTCGCGCACTGCTTATTTTTGACGTTGCGTGACGCCTTATGGCTATCGGAAGATCGTCGGCACTCATACCACAGCCGTTGTCAGATACACGGATGAAGGTTATTCCTCCGCGTTTTATCTCAACCGTTATTTCGGTCGCTCCCGCATCAATTGCATTTTCGAGCAGTTCCTTTACCGCAGATGCGGGACGTTCGACAACCTCACCTGCGGCTATCAGATTGGCAACCTGAAAATCAAGTACATTTATTTTTCCCACTGCGTTCCCCCTTTTTATTCAAGCAGTTTTTTCAGATCCCAGATCAGATTCAGCGCTTCGATCGGCGTAAGCGTGTTTACGTCGAGCATCTTTATCCTGTCTTTGATCTCACCGGAAATAATATCTTCAATCGAGACGGTTTCCGGACCGTCGTCGATCTTTTTCGCATTTGCCCTGACAGGGACATCCGAGTGTTCTTCAAGTGAGGCAAGAACCTCTTTCGCGCGTTTCAGTATCTCCTTCGGTATGCCTGCGAGAGCGGCGACTTCGATACCGTAACTGTCGTCCGCCGCACCTCTGATGATCTTGCGGAGAAAAACGACACCGTCCCCTTTTTTCTTTGCGGCTATGTGATAGTTAACAATGCCCTCGTTGGTTGATTCAAGCTCGGTAAGCTCGTGATAATGTGTTGCAAACAGGACGCGCGCTCCGAGTTTTTTCCCGGCACTGTATTCCGCAACCGCGCGTGCTATCGACATTCCGTCAAAGGTCGATGTGCCGCGTCCGACCTCGTCATAAATTATAAGCGAACGTCTGGTGGCGTTTTTGAGAATGTAGGCAACTTCCGTCATTTCGAGCATGAAGGTTGACTGCCCGGACGCAAGATCGTCCGATGCTCCGACTCTTGTGAACAGCTTGTCCACAATGCCGATACGCGCCGACGACGCAGGCACAAAACTGCCGATCTGCGCCATCAGAGTGATAAGCGCAACCTGCCGCATGTATGTCGATTTTCCTGCCATGTTCGGACCGGTTATCATGAGCAGACGGTTGCGCTCGATGTCCAGCAGAGTGTCGTTCGGAACAAACGAGTCCCCGCTGAGCTGTTCGACGACGGGGTGACGTCCGTCCTTGATCTCGGTTACAAAGCCGATGTCAACCTCGGGACAGACATAGGAATTTCTGACCGCAACATTCGCAAGCGACTGGTAAACATCGACCTCTGCAAGTATCTCCGCTGACTTCTGTATGCGTTTTATGTTGTTCGTGAGAAATTCTCTGACCTTGGTAAAAATTTCGTATTCGATCGCGCATATTTTGTCGGAAGCACCGAGAATCGTTGATTCAAGCTCCTTTAATTCTTCGGTTATGTACCTCTCGCCCGTTGTAAGCGTCTGCTTGCGTATCCATTCCTTCGGAACGTCGGGTACAGACGTTTTTGATACTTCAATGTAGTATCCGAAAACACGGTTGTGACCTATTTTCAGATTTTTGATGTTGTGAGTGCTTTTTTCTCTTGCCTCAATGTCGTCAAGGTATTTTTTGC
>CALBLD010000063.1 GCA_937895775.1 uncultured Clostridia bacterium | reverse complement strand
ATGAAGAAAACAGGCAGGAAAGACCTGATAATTATTTCTGTTTCCGCAGTCGTTCTTGTTGTCTGTACAATTTTGCTGATTCTTTTGTTTGTTACGGGGCGCGGACCGGGTGAATCCGGCACGGGAACGCAGACGGACGAAATGACAGGATCGGGAACAATGTACGACGGAGTATCGACGGAGCCTCCGGTCACTTCGCAAAACGAAAACAGCAGATCGTCGGCAGGAACAACAGTTGCGCCGATCACCTCGACTGTGCCGGGGACAACCGTTCCGAAAACCGGAATTTCAACCAAACCGGAAAGACCGATTACGTCAAAACCGAAAACAAATGCGCCGATTACGACAGCACCTCCGAAACCGACAGACCCGGGCGATGATTTCGATCTTTTTACGTACTGTAAAAACTTCGCAATCGATATAGGAAATCTGTACGGAGATTATTGTATATATCAGCGGTCGGCGGAATTGTACGGCGGATACAGCGGCGAGTATTTTTCGATTACATATTGGGCTGACAGCAATATGGTGGAATTTTGTCTGCACTGCCCGCTCAGCGATACATTCAGCGTGAATTTTTATCTGCGCATGAGGGGCGGGTATAACGGGAAGTATGAATATCTGTCGTCACGTTATTACAGAGACAGCGGCAAGAGCCTGAGAAGTGCCTCGGGATATATCGATCCCGCAGTCTTTTCGGACAGATATCCTCTGAACTGCGACAATTATACCGGCAGTGCCGAAGGGCAGACAGAGTTTATGGAGGAGAGCAGGGTCGGCATATGCGATCTTATACGTCTGCTGAAAAAATTCATCGAAGTCGAAAATATGGATTGTGATTTTTCGGCATTCGGATTTGTTAATTTCTGATATGAATAAAAAATAATGAGAGGGCACTTTTGGGTACCCTCTCCTGTTTTGCCCTTTTTAACGGTGTAATTTTTCGCCCTGCTCGCGGAATTTTGTCGGAGACATTCCGGTCGCTTTTCTGAATGAACGGTTGAAATTTGACAGAGATGAAAAACCGCAGCTTTCGGAAACCGAAATTATCGGTTCGTTTGTCGAGAGAAGCAGAATTTTTGCATAGTTCAGTTTCAGTCCGGTCAGAAAATCAATGTATGTTTTTCCGGTCGCGTCATGAAAGCATTTGCTGAAATGCCCCGGCGAGTAGCCGCTCATTTTTGAAATATCCTTCATCGACGGAGCCTCATTGAAATGCAGGAAAATGTATCTCATACATTCCTGCATCGGAAAAGAGTCGTTTGTCGATCCCGCATCCTGTGAAATGCCTGCGTGTCTGATAATCATGATTATCAGACATTCAAGCAGATTTTTTATATATGTTTCGGATTCCGCGTCGCATGTCTCGTTTCCGTCGGCAAGAAGATCGATAAGAAACTCAAATTTGCCGAATGCAGTTTCGTCAAGCTGTATTACCTTGTTTTTGTTGTGGGCAATAAGCAACCTGAGCAGACGGGGAGAGATAATGTTCTGCGCAAAGCTGATGTTGATAAGCGGTAACTCATCCTGCGGAAGCACTGCGTGAAAGTCGATAGGCGACAGACAATATACGCTTCCTCTTTTCAGTTCGTATGTGTTGCCGTTCAGGTTCTGGACACCTTTCCCGCCGATTACAAGTTCGATCTCAAAGTAGTCGTGCATATGGAGTGCTATCGGAGCTTTGCAGGTTTTTTTCGTGATTGTGATATTCCTTTTTTTGTCCAACCAGTTTTCGGATAAATTGATTGCAGTCGGCACGGCATTTTCCCCCGTTTTTTTGGTTTACATCGATATTATGCGGCAAAAATGGGAAAAAGTCAAGGATGCGGGTCAAAAAATCGTAAAAAACTGTCAGTCTGCCGTAAAATACAGGCAGATTTTTTTTCGGGCGGAGGATATAATCGGAGTGTAAATACTTTCGGAAGGAAACGGTTGAAGATGAAAAAGATATATTTTGTAGGTAACGCTCACCTTGATCCCGTGTGGCGGTGGCACTGGCAGGAGGGCTCGGCAGAAGCCAAGGCAACCATACGCAGCGCACTTGATCGGATGAAGGAATATCCCGATTTTAAATTTGTTTGCTCATCGTCGGTTGTCTACGAATGGATCGAAGAATATGACCGCGATATGTTTGAGGAAATAAAAGAACGTGTCGCCGAGGGAAGATTCGTGATCGTCGGCGGTTGGTATATACAGCCCGACTGTAATCTCCCGTCGGGTGAGAGCTTTGCAAGACACAGTCTTTACGGACAAAGGTATTTCATGGAGAAGTTCGGGAAAATGTCCGGGATCGGATACAATGTCGATTCTTTCGGTCATAATCTTATGTTGCCGCAGATACTTAAAAAGTCGGGGATGAAAAACTATGTTTTCATGCGCCCGAACAAAAGCGAAAAGGAAATGCCTTCCGAACTCTTCAGATGGCAGTCGCCAGACGGTTCTTCGGTGACCGCATGGAGAATCATCGGATGTTATTGCGAATATTTCGGCAGTTGCCGCGATCTTGAAAGAACGATCTCGAATATGGAAAAAGAGGTGCATAATCCGACAGACTCCGTGATGCTTTTCTACGGCGTCGGCAATCACGGCGGAGGTCCCACCAAGAAAAATATAGACGCTGCCCTCGAATATCAAAAAAACAATCCGGATAAGGAGATCATCTTCTCCGATATAAGTGATTTCTTCGCACATGCGGAAAGTGCCGCGGCGGAGCTTCCGGTACATACCGATGATCTGCAGCATCACGCAAGCGGTTGCTATTCGGCGGTGTCATTCATAAAGAACGGAGTGCGCAGAGCCGAAAAAGCGATGTATGCCGCCGAGGTGTTTGCATTTGCGGCAAACGCGATTATGAAGAGCGGATATGACTGCAAAGCATTTGAAAGAGCGTGGAAAAACATTCTTTTCTGCCACTTTCATGATATCATGGGCGGATGCTCGATAAAGGGTGCCTATACCGATGCCGGTTATATGCTCGGCGAGACAATGTCGTTTGCAATGAAGACCGAAAACACCGCACTGCAACGCCTCTCGTGGAAAATAGACACCGCCGACCGCGAAAAAGGCTGTCCGGTTATATTTTTCAATCCGCACGGATTTGATGTGGAGGAAACGGTGACCGTGAACAGTCGGGTGTCCCGGATTACGGATGCGGAGGGCAACAGATTGACCGTACAGCATGTACATCCGCAATATCTCAGTGGTGCCGATCCCAAGGATACCGCTTTTGTTGCAAAAGTTCCCGCAATGGGATATGCGACATATTTCATGAAAGAAGGCTGTCCCGATGATATTCCGTCGGACGAGGTGGGGCTGCATATTGACGGGCTGTCCATGGAAAACGAGAACCTGAGAGTTACATTTGAAAAGCATACCGGTTATATCAAGTCAATATTTGATAAAGAGCATCGGATCGAGCTGCTGGACGGATGCGGCGCGGTTCCGACGGTTATTGATGAATTTGAGCATGATACATGGTCGCATGCGCGCAATTATTTCGATAAAATAATAGCCGTTTTTTCGGACGGCGAGCTGACAATCGTCGAAAACGGATCACTTCGCGTTACCATGAAGGCAGTAAACAGGTATAACGGATCGACACTCACCCAGTATTTCAGCCTGTGCAGAGGCGAAAAAAAGCTGAGAGTCAGAGCGAGAGTCGATTGGCAGGAAAAGCACAAAATGCTGAAGCTTGCGTATAAAACGGTTTTCGGAAACGCAAAGGCTTACTATGAGATTCCGTTCGGTGTGATTGAAAGACCGACAAACGGAGAGGAAGAGCCGGGGCAGAGTTTTGTTGCTCTTCGTGAGGGAGAGGGCGGAATTGCAATACTGAACAACAATAAATACAGTTTTTCGGTGTCGGATAATGTCATGAACCTGACCGTGGTGCGCAGTCCGATATATTGCGACCACGGAGGAAAGCGGGACGATGAGTATGAATTCACCGATATCGGTACTCATGATTTTGACTATGCGATCATGCCGATTTGCGAAAGCGGGTGGTCGGAGGTCATAAGGGAAGCGCAAAAGCTTAATCTGCCGATGACATACATCAAGGAAAACAACCACGAGGGTTCGCTTCCGCAGAAATATCGCGGATTTGAATGTGACAGAAAAAACATTATTGTTTCCGCACTTAAGATGTCGGAGGATGGGAGAGGTATTGTAATAAGGGTGTATGAGACCGACGGCGTTGACACACACGTAAGAATAAGCGGCGATCTTCTTCCGAAGGAACTCTCCGCAGATGTCGGTGCATGGAGCGTGAATACATACCTTTATTCATTCGGAACCGGAGAGTGGAAAGAGGTACTTCTGACCGAATACGATATGTAAGAGTTTGCAGGACGGAGGTTTGTAAATGATTGTCGGAATTGATATCGGAGGAACAAAATGTGCGGTTGTCTTAGCGGATGACGACGGAAAAATCGGTCGGCGCGTTGTTTTTCCGACGCTTTCCTGTGAGGAAAGTATTGCAAAGATCGAAAAAGTTATGGAGTCTTTTTCTCCGTTCGATGCCGTCGGTATAAGCTGCGGAGGACCGCTTGACGAAAAAAACGGAATAATTCTTTCTCCACCGAACCTGCCCGGTTGGGACGATGTCCGTATCTGTGACAGATTGGAAAACAAATTCGGTACCCCGGTATTTCTGCGTAATGACGCAAACGCCTGTGCGCTTGCGGAGTGGAAGTACGGAGCGGGACGCGGAACCGAAAATATGATATTTCTGACCTTCGGAACCGGAATGGGCGCGGGAATAATTATTGGCGGGAGGCTGTACGGCGGCACCTGCGGAAGCGCGGGGGAGATCGGACATGTCAGACTTGCCGAATACGGACCCGTAGGGTACGGTAAAAGCGGTTCTGTCGAGGGCTTTTGCAGCGGCAGCGGACTTGCCGGACTCGGTAAAATTCTTGCGACCGAACGATTGCAGCAGGGGAGGACGCTTCCTTACTGCAAAGGTTATTCCGAACTTGATCGGATCGATGCAAAAATGCTTGCGGAATGGGCATATCGCGGGGATGAGACCGCACTTGAAGCTTACAGAATCTGCGGCGAAATGCTCGGGAGGAGCCTGTCGGTTCTGATCGATGTTCTGAATCCGGAGGTAATCGTGATCGGGAGCATTTTTGTGAGGGCAGAGGGACTTATAAGACCGCATATGGAGAAAATACTGGATAAAGAGGCACTTGCACCTGCGCGGTCGGTATGCAGAATATTGCCCGCGGCACTCGGCGACAGCATCGGAGATATTGCCGCCGTGGCAGTGGCACTTGACGGGAGGGCGAACAATGATTGCACAGCTTATTGAAAGATATCCGCAGCTCGGTGTATGCAGAGAGGATATCATTAAAGCAGGAAACATGATGCTTGACAGCTACCGTGCGGAGGGGAAAATCCTCGTTTGCGGGAACGGAGGCTCGTGCGCCGATGCCGACCATATTGTGGGCGAGCTTATGAAGGGCTTTCTGAAAAAACGGAAAATGGACAGTGACAGCGCGCAAAAATTCAGAAACAGCCTGGGAGAAGCTTCGGAAGAATTTATCGATAAACTGCAATGCGGTATTCCCGCAATCTCGCTCACGTCTCAGGGCGCAGTGCTGTCGGCGTACGCAAATGACGTCGATGCAAGGTTTGCCTATGCTCAGCTCGTCTTCGGCTATGCACAGAAGGGAGATCTTCTCATCGCACTTTCGACATCCGGAAATTCGGAAAATGTTGTCACTGCGGCGATGGTCGCAAAGGCGGTCGGGATCGGCACGATCGCGCTGACGGGTGAAAAGGAAAGCAGACTTTCCGCATTGTGCGACTGTACGGTCAGGGTCCCCGAAAGTGAGACATTCAAGGTTCAGGAACTGCATCTGCCGGTTTATCACTTTCTCTGCGCTTCGCTGGAGGCGGAAATATTCGGCGAATAAACGATGAATAAATAATAAAAGCGGGTTTGCTCTGTTTGAGCGGACCCGCTTTCGGTTATAAAATTTTCTTGACAAAACCGAATTATTGTAGTATCATGTATTATAATACTTTTCATATTTATCAGTAACTTCTTTATATGTAAAAACGGCGGATGTTGTCGTTCGCAAAAGAAAGGCTTTTGCGGGCGGAAAGGAAATACACTTTGAAAAAAAGCGAAAAAAGTTTTG
>CALBLD010000062.1 GCA_937895775.1 uncultured Clostridia bacterium | reverse complement strand
TGTTGAGCTTTGCAATGCGTTTTCTGTTCCCGGGATGCTTTTTATACTCGTCGGACTGCTTTTGTGGTGCGCGGGTAAAGGGGCATTTGACGG
Source organism: uncultured Clostridia bacterium (assembly GCA_937895775.1). Lineage (GTDB taxonomy): Bacteria > Bacillota > Clostridia > Oscillospirales > CAG-272 > CAKSQF01. Next base: position 10,732 of record CALBLD010000062.1, on the reverse strand, counting down.
AATCGCATATTCGATGTCTGCTTTTTTCAGGGCGATAAATCCGTTCAGGAAGCTTGACTCAAACGAAAAGTATTACGATTACGTTCAGCGGAAAAACGGTAAGCGTCTCAAAGGCTATTCGTTTTTGTTCGTTACCGGCTTTGCTTTTTCTGTCGTTGCTCTGGTTTTTTATCTGCTTTCGGTCGCAAAAGGCTGACCTTAAATAACAGAATACAGTCAGCGTTTTCGCCGCATAATTCCGGCGGAAACGCTGCTTTTCTGTATCCGACGCGTTTGCGATTTTTCGTATAATTTTCGAAAAATGAATAAAAAATCAAAAAAATTACTGAAATTTTAAAAAAACTATTGCATTTTCAGAAAAATGTGTTATAATAAGAAAAACTGTTTGATGCTCGCAGGAACACCTTGTGTGTAACCGTGAGTTGACAGAACTTTGGAGAAGCCCGTGCAAAGACATGGGTGCCGAAGGGGCAAGATCCGACGCATTTGCGCCGTGTTAATCTCTCAGGCAAAAGGACAAAGTACAAAAATGCCGATATACAGCCTTTTTGTTTTTGTTGTTTGCCGCCCATGAGGCGGTGTTTTTGTTTTTCGAATAGTTTAAAAACGGAGGTATGTATGAGCGAATTTTTGAAAAGACTGTCGGATATCAATTCGGCTGTGAACGACTTTGTCTGGGTGCGTGTAGGACTTGTTCTTCTTATAGGGACCGGTGTGATAATGACCGTGCTTACCCGCTTTTTCCAGGTCAGACATTTCGGACACTGGATGAGGGAAACCGTGGGGACAATATTTGTCAGAGACGGGAGCAGAAAAAAGCGCGGAGAAAAGAAGGCGATCTCGCAGTTTCAGGCACTCTGCACTGCGCTTGCAGCGACGATAGGAACCGGTAATATTGCGGGAGTTTCGGCGGCGATAGTTACAGGCGGTCCCGGTGCCGTTTTCTGGATGTGGGTTGCAGCATTTTTCGGAATGATGACAAACTTTTCCGAAAATGTGCTCGGTATTTTTTTCAGAAAAAGAAATGTTGACGGTGAATGGTCGGGCGGCGCAATGTATTACATAAGCAGCGGCTTTTCGCAGTTCGGTAAAGGGAACTTTAACAAGGTCATGAAGACATTCGGAAAAATCCTTGCCGGACTTTTCGCTGTTTTTGCGGTGCTTGCGTCCTTCGGAATCGGAAATATGGGGCAGGTCAATAAAATTACCATAAATATAAAGAATGCTTTCTTTTCATCGGTATCCGCTCCAGAGATCGGAGGGGTGTCGCTGATATCAATCATTATCGGTGCGGTTCTTATGATACTTACCGCGGTAATAGTAATAGGCGGTCTTGACAGGATTGCCTCGGTTGCCGAGAGACTTGTTCCGATTATGGCAGTTCTTTACATACTCGGGTCTCTTACCGTTTTTGCCGTGCATATAGATAAGGTCGGCGATATATTTGTCTCGATATTCAGATTTGCCTTTGGTGTGAGAGCGGTTGCGGGCGGAGCTGTCGGAATAACCGTGTCAACCGTAATTACACAGGGCTGTAAAAGAGGAGTTTTTTCCAATGAAGCGGGTCTCGGTTCGTCGGTCATGGTTCATTCCTCTTCCGATGTCAAAGAACCGGTAACACAGGGACTCTGGGGGATTTTTGAGGTCTTTTTTGACACAATGGTGGTCTGCACGATGACCGCGATCGTCGTTCTTTCCTCCGGAAAGATCGACCTTTCAACCGGATTGGCGGTTGAAAATGTAAACGATGCCACACTCGTCGCGGATGCTTACGCGGCGGTCTTCGGTCCGGTCGGACGAATGTTTGTTGCGGTTGCAATACTGCTGTTTGCCTTTACAACCGTTCTCGGATGGTCGCAGTACGGCTCAAAGTCAATAGAGTATCTTTTCGGTGTCCGTGCGGTGAAATATTACAGGATAGTGTTTGTTCTGATGATAATGTCGGGTGCTGTTATGACATCCTCGATTGCATGGGATATTTCGGATACCTTCAACGGACTCATGATGATCCCGAACCTTATAGGTGTGCTTGCACTCAGTCCGCTCGTTTACAGAATAACGCGAAATTATGTCAACCGCGTAATCAAAGAAAAAAACGAAAAGCCGATGCTTTCATATCATGATGATATACAGCGTGAACACGAAGAAGGTATAGTGAAATAAACATAAGGGCAGGGACTGCTTTGTAAGACAGTCCCTGCCCGAAATATTTACGACCACCATTCGTCCCAATGCTCCATAGCCTTCCTGTGCCGTTTTGCTTTCTTTTTTTCGATGGATTTCTTTGAATCGTAATGAGCCGAAACGATCAGCGCGACAGGAGCGCATAACAGCCATAGCCACGCGCCCTTTTTGGTGAATGTGGGATTTTCTTCTTTCCTGTTTTTCATAATATCACCTCTCCAAGCCATGTCTGTCATACTCAGTGTAACGCATACAAGCAAAAAAGTCAAGGTGTTTGTAAAAAATTTCGCTGACATTCTGTCGGTGCGGATAAAACGGCGGATTTCGGGATAAATTGCAAAATCTGTTGACATAGGCTCCGCTTTTGTGCTAAAATGTAATCATCAGATCAAAAAACGAGAGGTGACATTATGCCGATATCATATTTCGAAAAAACAAAGACATTTAAGCTTGACAGCAAAACGTCAAGCTATATAATCAAAATATACGACGAGGGATATATCCTTAACCTGTATTACGGAGCGACTATCCCTGACAGCTATGTTCCCGCACGCGAAAAACGTCCGACAAATGCGTCGTTCAGTCTTGCCAATCCCGTGATAGGCGAAAACGGATTTACTCCCGATACCGCACCGATGGAGTACGGATGCAACGGTGCAGCCGATTTCAGAATATCGGCACTTGAAGTCAGAAACCGGAACGGCGACGGGGTCACCGATGTCCGCTATACCGGGTATAAAATTTATTCGGGCAAACCGCAAATTCCGGGACTTCCGTCTTCCTATGCAAACGATGTTTCGGAAGCGGAAACCCTTGAGCTGTATGCGGAGGATAAAGTTACCGGACTTGAGATAACCCTGTTCTATACCGTGTTCTCGGAATACGGCGTTATCACACGTCATGTCCGTGCGCATAACGGCTCCGACAAAAATCTTGAAATAGAAAGAATATACAGCTGCTGCGTCGATTATCCGACAAGCGAACTTGATATGATCTCGCTTTGCGGAAGATATTCAAGAGAAAGAAACGTCGAGCGTCATCCGCTTGTTCCCGGCATACAGGAAATATCGAGCAAAAGGGGAGCGTCGGGACATGTGCGCAATCCTTTTGTCGCTTTCGCATCAAAAAATGCCGATGAAGAGCATGGCGATGTGTACGGTTTCAACCTCGTGTATTCGGGCAACTTTTCGGCTGCCGCAGAGTGTGATCTGAACCGCACAACGAGGTTCATAATGGGAATTGATCCCACCGATTTCGGTTGGCTTCTGGAGCCGGGAGCGGATTTCTGTACTCCCGAAGTTGTGATGGTCTATACCGATAACGGCGTCGGCGAAATGAGCCGTATTTTCCACAGATTCTATAACAATAATCTTATCAGAGGCAGATATAAGACCGAAAAACGCCCGCTTCTGATAAACAGCTGGGAAGCGGCATTTTTTGATTTCGATGACGACAAGCTTGTCGATTTCGCAAAAGAAGCGAAAAAACTCGGTATCGAAATGCTTGTCATGGATGACGGCTGGTTCGGAAAACGGATAAATGACCGCTCGTCGCTCGGCGACTGGTCGGTGAACGAGGACAGACTTCACGGCGGACTTTCATCGCTGATCGAAAGGATAAATGCCGAAGGAATGAAGTTCGGTATCTGGTATGAACCCGAAATGATCTCTCCCGACTCCGAACTTTACCGCGCGCATCCCGATTACGCGGTCCGCGTGAAGGGAAGAGAACCGATGATAGGCAGGCATCAGTATGTTCTCGATTTTTCGCGCGGGGATGTCAGGGAGAATATCAAAAAGCAGATGTACGACGTGATTGCAAACAATAAGATCGATTATATCAAGTGGGATTTCAACCGCAATATCTCGGACGCCGCGTCCGCACAGCTCCCTCCCGAAAGACAAAAGGAGTTTTTCCACAGATTTGTCCTCGGTACATATGAGTTTATGGATTGGCTGACTACGACATTTCAGGGTATTCTGCTCGAAACCTGCTCGGGCGGAGGCGGCAGATTCGATCCCGCAATGCTTGCGTACTCGCCGCAGATATGGGCAAGCGACAATACCGATGCGATAGAAAGGCTCGCAATACAGTTCGGCACATCGCTCTGCTATCCGGCATCGGCTGTCGGCGCACATGTGTCCGCCGCAAAGCGCACGGGTATACAGACAAGAGGAAATGTCGCAATGTGGGGGACCTTCGGCTATGAGCTTGATCCGAGAAAACTGACCGAGGATGAAAAGAACGCCGTGCGCGAGCAGGTCAGAGAGTATCATGAAAACTACGATCTGATAAGAAACGGCGATCTGTACAGACTGGTCTCTCCGTTTGAGAATCGTTACAGAGCAATCTGGGAGATCGTGTCTGCGGATAAGACAAGGGCAATGCTTACAATCGTGACAAAGCTTTTTGAGAACGGCGAGTATCTCATATTGAAGCTTCGCGGTCTTGACGAGCGCAAAATGTATAAAAACAGCCTTACCGGCGATGTATGCTCGGGTGCGCTCCTTATGAAAGCGGGAGTCAATCTTTCGGGCGTTGCAAACTGGGACGGCAGCAGCAAAGTTATCTATTTCGACGAGGTCTGATATTAAGAACAGACACATGGGGTTACACCTCCGTGTGTCTGTTTTTGCCGTAAGCGATGCGGTATGCCGACGGTTTGCAGCCCGTTTCGTTCAAAAATACTTTGTTCATATGCGACTGATCGCAGAAGCCGCATTCCGACGCAATGTATGAGAGCGTTTCGTCGGTTTCGGTCAGAAGCTTTTTCGCGGTTTCGATTCTGTAATTTTTCAGAAATGCGGCGGGAGTTTCGCCGCATGTGGTAATAAACACGCGGTATAACGTAGAAGATGAAACGTGAAGCATGTCGGCGAGCGTGACGGTTGAAATATCCCGGAGTCCGTCTTTCCGTATAAGCTCGATACAGGAGGCGACCATGTTGCTTTTTTCTTTTTTACCGATTCTGTCACCCTCCAAGTAGCTTGTTCTGACCGCGGCGGACAGCGTGCCGATAATTATCAGCGCATGCATGTTGACCATAATGTTGCGGTGAAGCTTGCTGCCGCCGGTGCCTGCCGCCGCATTTGCCTCGTTCAGCACGACCGATAGCTGCCCGGGATTAAGCTTCGGAAAGGAAAATCCGTTCATTCTTTGCCGTAGGTACGGATCGGCTTCGAAGAGGATGCGGTAGCCGTCCATTCCCGACAGTTCAAGCTTGTAATGATCGGTGAACGACTGCGAAAGCAGTATGTGCATAACGTCGGGACGACCGCCGTCGTCGTAACCGTGATAGGTTCCGGGCGGAATTACGAAAATGTCGCCTTTTGTGACATTGAAATCGCGGTCGGCGATGCGATGTGTTCCGCTGCCCGACATAATTATGTTTATTTCGTAAAAGTCGTGAGTGTGAAGTCCCATGCTGTAGCCGAAATGGGTAAATATCTTTGAAAATTCAAACGGACCGTTCCCGAAGCAGTCGGCATAGCTCCACAGCTCTTTTTCGGATTTGCGTATTATATCATCGCCTTCTTTCATTCTGATTTGAATATACTATAAATACAGCAATATATTACTATAATTATATCACATTGTATGATAAAATCAAGTATAATTTTCGGATGCGGAGGATTTTTGTGCGGTATGGAGAATAAATTATATGATGAACTGTTCGGGGCGGGCGAGTATTTTGCGGCAGGATTTTTCAAAAGTCCCGACAGAAGCAGATTTTACAGATTTTCGCAGGCGTACAGATGCCTTTTCGAAAACATGAAGCTGCCGCAGTATGACGGCGGACCGCTATATCCGTGCGGATACAGATACCCTGAGACGCTTGCGGTAATGCCCGACTATTCGTACACTTTCGGCGTGAATTTTGCGATGCTGAGGAAAAAGGGACTGTCCGAAAATGTTGTAAATGCAATCGGGGAAGAGTGTGTGCTCTTGTCCGCACCCGGCGGAATACATACGGTCGCAGGTGCAGGCTATACCCATTCGATCCCTTATTACGAGCGGGTTCTTGCGGAAGGTTTTGAAGGATACAAAAAGCGGATCGAAGTCGGATGTCACGGCGATTTCGCCGACGGTCTTCTTGAACTTGTCAGCGGAATCGAGACACTTGTTTCGCGGGCAGTCGCAATGCTTGAGCGGGAAAATGCCGATCCGCGGCTTGTCAACGCGCTGAAAAAGGTGCCGATGAATCGTGCGGAGAGTTTTTATGAGGCACTTCTTTGCTGGAATTTTGTCTTTTACATCGACGGCTGTGACAATCCCGGCAGACTTGACAGCGGACTCTTTCCGTATTATGAGGCGGACACTTCTGTCGGGGCGGAAGACGCCGAGGCTTTGCTTCGCGCCTTTTTTGTAAATGTCGATGTCAATAACGGTTGGTCGTCCGCTCTCGGTCCCGATTATAACGAGCTGACCGTCTGCGCGCTCAGAGCGGTAAAGGGTATACGAAGACCGAGTATGGAACTGAGAGTTTGCGGCAGACTTCCCGAAGAGCTTGCGGATGCGGTGATCGACGGAATACGGTCGGGCAGCGGCAACCCGACGTTTTTCAATGAAGAACTTTATATGAAGGCACTTGCGGACAGATTCCCCGAAATTCCGCAAAGCGATCTTTTAAGGCTGAACGGCGGCGGATGCACCGAAACAATGCTTGCGGGAATATCAAACGTCGGTTCGCTTGACGCGGGAATAAATCTGCTCTATATTCTTTATGACTTCATGCGTGAAAAACTGCGGGATTGTCGGACGTTTGAAGAGTTTTACGGGCTGTTTGTCGAAAGGGCAAGGAAGGAAACGCTTGCGGTACTTGATGATGTAAGTCGATGGCGCGCGATGCGGGCAATATATCGCCCGCAACCGATCAGAACACTGCTCACCGATGACTGCATAGAAAGAGGACTGGACTTCAATAACGGCGGCGCACGCCATTCGTGGAGCATTATCAATATTGCGGGTGTCGTAAACTGTATCGAATCGCTGATCGCAATAAGAAAAATCATATATGAGGATAAGAGCTGTCGGTCCGACGAATTTGTGCGGCGACTTGAAGACGGGGACGCAGTGCTTTCGGGACTGATAAAAAAGTGTCCGCATTACGGTGTCGATGACAAAACTATCGATAATTTTGCCGCCGGTTTTGTCGGGAAAATCTGGTCGTTTGCCGATCTGCGCAGAACAGACTCGGGTGAAAAATTCGTTTTCTCGTCGATTCAGTTTGATTCATTTGTCAGGGCGGGAAAATGCGTAGGTGCCACACCCGACGGCAGACGTGCCTGCGAGCCACTTGCAGACAGCCTTTCTCCGATCTTCGGAAGAGATTCAAAGGGGGCGACCGCAATGCTTTCAAGCGTGGCGGGTCTGCCGCTTGCCATGGCTCTCGGGACGCCTGTTGTCAATATGAGACTTGCGAAAAACGCGGTATCCGAATCGCTTTTGCCGCTTGTTTACGGCTTTTTCAAAAAGGGAGGAATGCAGCTTCAGGTGAACGTGATATCAAAAGATGATATGCTTGACGCACTTGTTCACCCCGAAAATCATGAAAATCTGATCGTCAGGGTTGCCGGGTATTCCGAATATTTCAACAGATTGTCTCCCGAGCATAAAATGCAGATTATAGCAAGAACCGAGTTTGATATCATGTGAAACGTCAATTGTTAAAAAAATGTAAACAAATACACTTTTGCCGTTCAGAATGTTGCAAAAAAAGCTGAATCATGTATAATAATAAAAAATGGGTCGAACCCGGATTTAAAGGAGACATCACAATGGATAATCAGCAAAATGATAACATGATTGAGAACATTGCGCCCGAAACGGCTCCGAAGGTCAGCTTTTTCTCAAAAATTCTGAAGCCGAAGATAATCCTGCCGATAATAGCAGCGGTACTTATTATAATTGTCGGCGCGTTTGCGGTCAGCGCAAATACCGACAGGTCGGTAACCGATTCGGCGGTAAACAATCTGTTTGACAGAGTCGGGGGTATTGAGGCGATTTCCGCACTTTCGAAAGCGTACAAAGAGGGCAGGGTATCGGTTTCGGTCGGCGAAGAGTCGGATCTGATCCCGCTCCCGATCGATATTTCGGTCTGGATGAACGAAAGACAGAGCAAGGGCGTCGCAAAGCTCAGCCTTGCGGGCGAGGAAATCGTGGCGTACTCCGACGAAAAGGCGCTTTTGTATACGGCAAGTATGCTTAAGGATACATACGGAATCGAATACGAGGGTATGTATAAGCGTTTCTTTGAATCCGACGGTTGGACGACGGTAAAAGAGATGGTTCCCGAAGAGTATCTCTCACAGCTTGAGCAGATGATTTCGTCACTTGAAAGCGCAAGCAACGACGTAAAGAAGACCAAGAATGATACACAGAAGTATGTCGAAAAGTATGTAAAACTTTTTAAAGACCTGCTTTGGGAGCATGCCGAGAAGGAATCGGCAAACGACGGCGGAAACCGTGTAATTACGATAACGGTTGACGAAAAAGCGGCAGCGGAGATATTCACCGAACTCGTTGAGAAGATGTCCAAGGATAAAAATTTCCTGAAGCATCTCGACAAGCTCGTATCGCTCGAAGATATCACCGACGGCGAATACAGCGGCTGGAAGGAACTGTTTACCGATAAGGATATGATCGAAGAAGCAACCGACGCTATCGAAGGGGTTGATTTCAAGATCAAGGCGGAAATTACCGCATCGTCAATCAGACACAACGTAAAGGCTTTGAAGATCACACTTGACGCAAGCGGTTCGCGCGCAGTTCTGAATGTTGACATGACCGAAAAGAACACGACCGTTGTAAAACTGTCTGCCGGTATGTCGGGCGAACTTGAGACGATTGCCAGAGTGAAGTATGTCGAAAACGACGACGGCTTCAAGCTGAGTGCTTCCACTCCCTTTTTTGAGGTAAATGTGACATTTGTCGAAAAGGATGACAGTAAATTCAAGCTTACGGTTGATCTCGGAGACGAAGACAGCACTGTCACGGTTGAAGGAAAGTACGAAAACAACAGAAAGCATTTCTATCTCTACATCGGCGACGTTACCGCAGCCGGAGAGACTATGAAATTTGATCTGACGGTCGAATTTGCTTACAAAGAGAAAATGCCGGAATTTCCGAAGGAGTACAAGGAAATGACGACACTTACAAATGACGATCTTGAAAAGATCGGTCAGGAGCTTTCGGATTGGTTCGAAGAATTCAAAAACAGTGAGTATTTCGAAAAGATTTCCTCTCTGGTTGACGGACTCTTCTGAAAAAAACGATAAAAACGAAAAGCGGCGGAGAATTGTTTTCTCAGCCGCTTTTCGTTTTTTTGTGTCCGCAATCGGAAATATGTAATTTCAGTTGTCTTTCGGATTCTGTTCTTTGAGCATGTCGCGTATTTCGCGGAGGACGTCGAGATCTGTCTCAACGGGTTCTGCGGGAGCTTCTTCCTTGTGATTGCCGTGCTTAATAAGCTTTTCTCCGCTGTTTTTTGCGGCGAGTACGACCTTGAGCATTATAAATATGCAGAGCGATACGATGAGAAAATTGAGAACCGCACCGATAAGTACGCCCCAGCCGATCGAAACTTCGGCAACTGCGGGAGTAACCACATTGCCCGCTTCGTCAAGCACTGCGGGTACCGCTTCGGTGAGAACGGTTTTCAGTTCGGAAAAATCATAGTTGCCTACGAGTTTGCCGATGACAGGCATGATAATGTTGTTGACAAGTGCATTGACTATGGGAGAAAAAGCGGCACCGATTATGACCGCCACAGCCATGTCAATTACATTGCCTTTGTTGATAAAATCGCGGAATTCTTTAAAGAACTTTTTCATATAGCAGACCCTTTCTGTTTTTATGCGTCTATTTTAGCACTCATGTTGACTTTTGTCAATATAATCCGACATTTTTCATCATAAACGGTTAACAAAGACTTCATCTGCAAGTGCCGAAAAGGCGGGAAGCGATTTTTCGACGGTTTCGGAGGATACGCAGTAAGAAATCCGCACATATCCGGGTGCGCCGAAGCTGCCCGCAGGCACGAGCAACAGCTCGTGCTTCTTTGCGATTTCACAGAAGACATTTTCATCGTCGATCGGTGACTTCATAAACAGATAAAAGGCTCCGTCCGGGTAGACGCACTCAAAGCCGAGTTCTGTCAGCCTGTCGTAAAGAAGCTTTCTGTTCCTGTCGTAAACGCTTATGTCGGAAGTACATCCCGCACACCTTGCAATGACATGCTGAAAGAGCGACGGCGCACAGACATACCCGAGTGCTCTTGCCGCGCCCGCAACAGCCGCGTATATCCCGTCGTGGCAGGTCAGCTTTGACGGAACAAGCACATACCCGATGCGTTCTCCGGCAAGTGAGAGCGATTTGCTGTACGAATAGCATATTATGCTGTTGTCGTAGTAATCGGTGACAAACGGGTATTCAATGCCTGTGTAGATCAGCTCACGGTACGGCTCATCCGAGATAAGAAATATCGGGTCACGACCCTCGGAGCGGCGTTTCAGCAGTTCCGACAGGGCAGTGATTTCACCTTTGGTGT
>CALBLD010000061.1 GCA_937895775.1 uncultured Clostridia bacterium | reverse complement strand
TGGTAGCTTAACTGTAACACATTTGGCTCTCAATTGCTATCCTTTTTTACTTTAATGTCTCTTTTTTTGCTGTAACATATCTATTGTAATCCTACACATTACCCGGATAAAACATTTTATATTTCTTGACATGCTCATATAAATCATGTATAATAGAGTGGTAAATCAAGTTTAACGGAAACGGTCAGAATATGATAGTAATCGGTTGCGAAAATATTACTTTTTCAGTCGGAATAAAAACAATTCTCAGTGATATCTCATTTTCTCTCAATGAAGACGAAAAGCTCGGTATAGTCGGAGTCAACGGCGCCGGTAAATCAACCCTGCTGAAAATAATAACAGGACAGATTGTGCCGGACAGCGGTAATGTTTTTATACAGAAAAACGTAAGGTTCGGGCTTCTTGAACAAAATGCGGAATACAACAGCGAGAAATCGGTTCTTGATGAGATGCTCGAAGCTTTTTCTCACTTAATCAAAACAGAAAAAGAACTGAATGAGCTTAGGGATCTTGCCGACAGCGGAAATGAAGCGGCAGCAATGAAATTTGCCGTTCTGCACGAAAAATTTGTTTCGGACGGCGGACTTGAATACGTCGGCAGATGCAAAGGGATGCTTCGCAGCCTTGGGTTGTCCTCCGAATTTTGGGACAGTTCGATTACCTCGCTCAGCGGCGGTCAGAAAACACGTATTGCACTTGCAAAATTGCTTATTTCCGATCCTGATATTATTCTTCTTGACGAACCTACAAACCACCTTGATATTGACAGTATAATGTGGCTTGAAAAATTTTTGTCATCATGCCGCAAAACAGTCATAGTTGTTTCGCATGACAGATATTTCCTTTGTAAAACCACAAACAGAACATTGGAAATAGAGAATACAAAAGGGAAGATCTACGGAGGAAACTACGACTACTATATAGCCGAGAAAAAGCGTGAACGTGAAATTCTGGAACATCAGTATAAAAATCAACAAAAAGAAATAGCGCGTATAGAGGCGTATATTGAACAGCAAAGGCGATGGAACCGTGAACGTAACATAATTGCCGCCGAATCACGTCAAAAACAGCTTGATAAGATGGAGCGTGTTGAAGCTCCGTCAAGACTGCCCGATAACATTCGCATGAAATTTAACGAAGCGGAAGAAAGCGGATTTGACGTGCTTTCGGTAAGAAAGCTTTCAAAAAGCTATCCGGGAAAAAAGCTTTTTTCCGATCTCTCGTTTGAAGTAAAAAAACGTGACAGGTTTTTTATAATCGGTCACAACGGATGCGGTAAGTCAACACTGCTTAAAATTCTGAATCATACGGTCATGCAGGACAGCGGCGTTTTTGATTTCGGATACAATGTTTCACCCGGCTATTACGATCAGGAAAATCAAAACCTCAATCCTTCGAATACAGTCATTGAAGAGCTGTGGGATTGTTATCCGCAACTTACACAGACGGAAATCAGAAATGCGCTCGCGCTCTTTTTATTCAGAGGTGATGACATTTTCAAGCAGATCAGCATACTGTCGGGAGGCGAAAAAGCGCGTATAACATTTGCAAAGCTTATGCTCTCCAAATACAATCTGCTTTTTCTCGATGAACCGACAAACCATCTCGATATAATGTCAAGAGAGGTACTCGAAAATGCGCTCGAAAAATTTGACGGAACAATAATTGCTGTATCACATGACAGATATTTTATCAACAAACTTGCGACAAGAATTTTGTCGTTCGAAAAAGACGGAGTCAGAGACTTCAACGGAAAATATCAGGATTATATAGAATATGTTGAGCGTTTTTCGGAAACATCGGTTACCGAAAAGAAAGAATCGATTACCGATTCCAAAAGCGAATATCTGAAAAACAAGCAAAAAAGCTCCGAAAAGCGAAAATATGAGAGCAAAATACGTAACGATAAAGCGGAGATTGAAAAAATAGAAAAGCAGCTTAGTGAGATCAACAAGAAAATATCCGAGAATCAAAGCAACAGCAGTCTGCTTGTAGAACTATACAATGAATCCGAAGTGCTTGAAAACCGTATGCTTGAATTGATGGAAGAGCTTGACTCAATGGGGGAACTTAATTGAAAAACGTCCGCTAATGTATGCGGACGTTTTTTGTTATATATTTTATTCCGAATGCATATTATCATTTCAAGAAAGACTATCGGAACAAGCAAAGGAGAGCAAAATGTTCAAAAGAGTTATATCATGTATCCTTATTATCTTTGTTATGCTTCAGCCTGCGGCATGTTTTTCTTATGCAAAGGAAGCAGAAAAAAACGAATACGGCGAAGCGAAAAGTCTTATCCTTATTGAAGCAAAAACAGGAGAGGTTCTGTTTGAACAAAATCCGGATGAGCCGCTCCCGCCGGCATCGGTTACAAAAATCATGACGCTTCTCCTTGTGATTGAGGCAGTCGACAACAAATCTGTAAACCTTTCGGACATGGTAACCGTAAGTAGTGATGCCGCCGCTATGGGCGGTTCACAGATATATCTCGAACCCGGCGAGCAAATGACGGTTGAGGACATGATAAAATCGGTAATAATTGCTTCCGCAAATGATGCGGCATATGCTCTTGCCGAGCATATTGCGGGAAGCGAAGCGGAATTTGTAAAAAGAATGAATGATCGCGCAAAAGAGCTCGGAATGAAAAACACGAATTTTGAAAACACAAACGGGCTTGACGATACGACGAAAAATCACGTAACTACCGCAAGGGACATCGCTCTTATGTCGGCTGAACTGATTAAGCACAAAGCAATTCTTAAATACACTACAATATGGCAGGACACGGTAAGAGACGGTAAATTCACTTTAACAAACACAAACAGACTGATACGTTTTTACAACGGATGCAACGGGTTAAAAACGGGTTCAACATCAAAAGCCGGTTTCTGCATGAGTGCAACCGCTGAACGTGACGGAATGCAGCTGATTGCAGTGGTAATGGGAGCGCCGACACGTGACAAAAGAAACAGTATTGCCAAAAAACTGCTTGATTTCGGTTTTGCAAACTATTCATACTATGAGGATCATGGCTCTCTTGATAACAAAAGCGTAATAAAAATAAAAAGATCAAACGCGGAAACGGTAAGGATCGGCTATATACCGTATGAAGCCGTGACACAAAAAGATAAGAAAGCCAAAATTGATATCAGGGTCGACCTGCCCGAATATCTTACAGCTCCGATAAAAAAAGGAGATGTCGCAGGAAAGATCACATACATTGCGGACGGAAAAACAATCGCCGAAAGAGATATTTTTGTTCTGGAAGATGCGGATGAAATATCATTCGGACGTCTCTTTTTGCTGTTGATTAAAAAATATTTGTTAATTTGACAAAAACACTTGAATTTGTATCTGAATTGGTGTAGAATAAAAGCATTAAAAAACGGAGGAAAAAGAAAAATGACGATAAAATTGAATGACAGGTATTTGTCCGGATTTGTTTCGGCTGATGATCTTTCGGCTATTGAACCCGAAATAAGACGTGCGCACGAGACACTTGCCGGCAAAACAGGCGAGGGTAATGATTTTCTCGGTTGGGTCGATCTGCCGGTTAACTACGATAAAGAAGAGTTTTCAAGAATTAAAGCCGCTGCAAAGAAAATTCAGAACAGCTGTGATGTTTTTATTGTGATCGGTATCGGAGGTTCATATCTCGGAGCACGTGCGGCGATAGAATTCTGCAAGAGCGCAAAATATAATGCACTTAAAAAAAGCACACCCGACATATATTTTTCCGGTAATGACATTTCGGCTTCGAACATGTCCGAACTTCTTTCAATCTGCGAAGGACGAGATATATGCATAAATGTTATATCAAAATCTGGAACGACAACCGAACCTGCAATAGCATTCCGGATTTTCCGCGAGCTTCTTGAGAAGAAATACGGCAAAGAAGAAGCAAAGAACAGAATATTTGTTACAACAGACAAATGTCGCGGTAAGCTCAAAGAACTTTCTGACAATGAAGGGTATGAGACCTTCGTTGTTCCGGATGATGTCGGCGGTCGTTATTCGGTTCTTACTCCTGTCGGACTCCTCCCAATCGCTGTTGCGGGA
>CALBLD010000060.1 GCA_937895775.1 uncultured Clostridia bacterium | reverse complement strand
ACGCTTTCGAAAAGCCGTTTACCACTACCGTTCTTTCACGCATGCCGTCGATTGACGCTATGGAAATATGCTTTTTGCCGTATGTCAGTTCCGCATAGATTTCGTCGGAAAGAATAATTATGTTCGTGTCCCGTACAAGTCCGGCGATTCCTTCAAGTTCTTCCTTTTCAAGTATCGATCCTGTCGGATTGTTCGGGAAGGGAAGAACTATCATTTTGGTTTTCGGAGTAATATACTTTTTCAGTATGTCTGCAGTCAGTCTGAAGCCGTTTTCGGCTGTCAACGGCAGGAACACCGGTACGCCGCCCGCAAGGGTAACTATCGGTCCGTAACATACGAATGACGGAACGGGAATAATTACTTCGTCTCCGCTTTCGATAATCGCTCTTATGGCGATATCGATCGCTTCACTTCCGCCAACTGTTACGAGAATCTCGCTTTTCTGATCGTATTCAAGATCAAATCTGCGTTTCATGTACCCGGAAATCGCCGTTCTGAGCGGCGTCAGTCCCGAATTTGCCGTGTAATAGGTTTTTCCGCCTCTCAGCGAATCGATTGCAGCCTCTCTGATGTGCCACGGAGTAACAAAGTCGGGCTGACCTACCGTAAGAGATGTGACATCCTTGACTTCGTCGAGTATGTCAAAAAATTTTCGTATGCCCGACGGTTTGACAGACTGTATTTTTTCGGATAAAACTTTGCTGTAATCGATCATATAATCAGATTGCTCCGTTCGTCAACTTCGGGAGCCTCGTATATGACTCCGTGATCTTTGTATTTGCGAAGGACAAAATGCGTTGCGGTGGAGATGACACCGTCAATTGTTGACAGCTTTGCCGCCACAAAATGCGCGACCTCCCTCAGCGTTTTGCCTTCGATTATCACCTGAAGGTCGTATGCCCCCGACATGAGCATGAGAGACTGCACTTCCGGATAGCGATAAATCTTTTCGGCAACCGCGTCAAAGCCGTGTTCCTGTTCGGGCTGAACCTTAAGCTCAATAACCGCGCTTACATATTCGCGGTCGGTCTTGTCCCAGTCAATCAGTGCCTGATAGCCGACAATTACACCATCTTTTTCATATTCCGCGATCGCTTTTTTTATATCACCCTCGTCGGTCTGCGTCATTATTGCGATCTGCGCAGGCGTAAGCCGTGCGTCTTCTTCGAGCATTTTAAGTATGCGGTTCATAGGTATATGTCTCCTTATTGTGACTTAGATTTTTTCGCATATGATGTTTTTGTCCATCGGGAAGCAGATGCTGTCAAATCCGCACTCCTTCAGAATCGCTTCGACTTTGTCAAAGTCGGAGGCGATGTCCCCGACTCTGTGTGCATCCGAGCCGATCGATATGAGTTTTCCGCCGAGCTGCCTGTAAAGTTTTATTATCCGGCTGTCGGGAAGCGGACTGCCGACACCCTGCCTGAAGCCAGATGAGTTGACTTCAAGTATAACATTTTTGTCGATTACTTTTTTCAGAACCGTTACGAGATAGTCGTAGTCATAAGACATGTCAAACCGACGTCCTATGCGGTTCATGTACCTGAGCGGGTATGTAAGATGTGTAAGTACGTCAAATCCGCCGAGATCCAGAAGCTCGCAGGCTTCGCACAGGTATGTGATCCAGTCCTTTTTGAACTCTTCTTCGGATTTTACATGCATGTCCTGAAAAGCAAAGTCAGGCTTGCCGCGGAGGCTGTGGATCGAGCCGAGTATTGTCTGGTAGTGATATTTTTCAAGCATCGCTTTGCCGAGTTCGGGATACTGATAGAACTGACCGAGTTCAACGCCGAACGACATAGTGATCTGTGAGCCGTATATCTCCTTGGCTTCGTTGAACTCTTTGAGTATCGCTTCCGGATCGTATGGCATGTTGTATCCTTCCGGGATGGCGTTGACATCGAAATGGTCGGTTATCGCAATATGCGTAAGACCTTTTGATATAGCCGATCTGCACATGTCCTTTATACGTGCGTTTTTGTCGGCATCGTAAGAATTGCCCGAGTGTGTGTGACTGTCAAATGTTATCATAAAAAATCGCCTGCTTTCATAGATGATATTATAACACATAGGGAGCCGAATTTCCAGTATTTTTTTGAAAAAAAGTGTATATCGGCAAAAAACTATTGATTTTTGATATTTTTTATGCTAATATTGTGACGTATAGACAAAGTATTTATGCAGGAGGATTTGTAATGATAATCGGAGCACAGTTTTTTACCCTGCGCGACTTTTGTAAAACGCCCGACGGACTTGCCGAGTCGCTTGAAAAGGTTGCCGATATCGGCTATAAATCGGTTCAGATATCGGGAGTATGCCCATATGACCCGAAATGGCTTGCGGAACAGCTTGAGAAAAACGGTTTGACATGCGACCTTACGCATACCCCGTTTGACAGACTTGTAAAAGAAACCGAAAATGTTATTGCCGATCATAAAACTTTCGGATGCAGGTATATCGGAATCGGCGGATATAACGGTCTTTGCGAGGAGTCTGATGTCGAATATGTGAAAAATGCGGCAAAACAGATTGCCCCCATCATGAAAAAAGAGGGATGCCTTTTCATGTATCATAATCATTTTACCGAGTTCACAAAAAACGAAAACGGTAAGACAAGACTTGTCGAGCTTGCCGAAAAAACATCTCCGGACGAGCTCGGATTCACCTTTGATACATATTGGGGACAGTACGGCGGCGCAGACCTTTCGGACTACGCCGCACTGCTTGACGGCAGAGTTCCGTGTATCCACTTCAAGGATTATAAGATCGAAAAACATGAGGTGCGCATGGCGGCTGTCGGTGACGGAAATATCAATTTCGAAAAGCTTGCCGCAATATTCGAAAAGAGCGGCACAAAATATGTTTTTGTCGAACAGGATAATACCTACGGAGAAGATCCGTTCGATTGCCTCAGACGTTCGTATGAATATCTGAGATCGATCGGACTTGAGTGACCGGGTTATGTCGGAAAGCCTGTATGACGAGCTTGTGCGATATGCGTCCGACGGAAGGACCGCATTTCATATGCCGGGGCATAAACGTAAAGAAACTTTCGGCGGTTTGCTTCCGTACAGCCTTGATATAACCGAAATCTACGGATTTGACAATCTTCATGACCGCCACGGCATACTGAAAAGCCTTTCGGAAAGAATGGCAAAACTTTGGGGGGCGGATTACGCTTTTCCGCTTGTCGGCGGTTCCACATGCGGGATTCTGTCGGCAGTTCATGCGCTGACATCTCCCGGAGATAGCGTGCTGATCGACAGAAGCTGTCATAAATCGGTTTATAACGCGGCAGAGCTTTGCTCGTTGTCCGTTCGTTATGTCAGAGGAAAGCCGGATGCAGAGTTCGGATTTTCTCTGCCGCCGTCCGCATCCGAAATAAAGAAGCAGCTTGAAGCAAACCCGGGGTGCAAGGCGGTGATAATAACATCTCCGACCTATGAAGGTATGATTGCGGATGTCGGTGCGATCGCCGATGTTGCGTCAGCCTGCGGCGCAAAATTGATAGTCGATCAGGCGCACGGTGCCCATCTCGCCTTTGACCAAGATGCACAGGCTTCGGCTGTCGGTGCCGCCGACGCAACTGTCGTGTCCCTTCATAAGACATTGCCCGCATTGACCCAGACCGCTGCGCTTTTCGTCTCGGATAAGGTTGACGTCGGGTCTGTTGAATCGAGCCTTTCGATTTTCGAAACATCGAGCCCGTCCTATCCGCTGCTTGCTTCGATAGACAGATGTGTGAGCTTTCTTGAAGAAAAGGGCGGGGAGGCTTTCCGTTATTACGGAAAACTGCTTGATAAGTTTTATTCGGCTATGACCGCCCTTGAAAATCTGCGGGTTTGTTCCGGGGACGCTCACGACCCGGGCAAAATAGTCCTGTCGTGCAGGGGGTGTGATATAGGCGGAAGTGAATTGTCGGAGATTCTCAGAGGAAATTTCGGGATAGAAATTGAAATGGTCGCATCAGATTACGTTCTTGCAATGTCAACAGTCGCCGACGGTGCCGATGACCTTGAAAAGCTTGCCGATGCGATTCTCACAATCGATAAATCGGTGAT
>CALBLD010000059.1 GCA_937895775.1 uncultured Clostridia bacterium | reverse complement strand
GTATGAAGGCTCGCTTACGGTCATAGTCGCAGAGGCGAAATCTGCGGGTGTGCCGATCGTTGAGGTGGCAAAGGAAAAACTCGATAAACTGACCGGCGGCGCAAACCATCAGGGAGTTGCGGCATCGGTAGCCGATATCGTCTATGCCGACCTTGATGATCTTTTCGAAATTGCCCGGGAAAGAGGCGAAAACCCGTTCTTTGTGATAGCCGACGGCGTTGAGGATCCGCATAATCTCGGTGCTATCATAAGATGTGCGGAAGGAGCGGGGGCGCACGGAGTAATTATCGCAAAAAGAAGAAATTGTCTTGTGACCCCGACTGTTGTAAAGGCATCTGCAGGCGCAATCGAACATATGGCGGTTGCACGTGTCGGGAATATAGCTGCCGCAATAGACGAACTGAAAAAAAGGGGAGTCTGGATATACGGAGCGGAAGCCGATGGGACAAGCGTCTATGATGCCGATCTCTCGGGAGCGGTAGCTTACGTAGTGGGAAGCGAAGGCAACGGTCTGTCACGACTGGTTCGTGAAAAGTGTGACTTTGTCCTTTCGATACCGATGTACGGAAAGGTCAATTCATTCAATGTTTCGTGCGCGGCGGCGGTTATACTGTGCGAAGCGGCACGGGCGCGGCACAAAGGTTGATGTTTTCCGTGTTTACTGATTATACGGCGGAAAGGGTGATTTGTTTTGAACAGTAACGATAATGAAAAAAAAGAGTCGCCGAGTGCAGATCAGCTTCTTAAAAGAATACGCAGAAATATAAACGGTAAATATTCCGACAAACCAAAGGAAATAAATCCCGATACCGACAAATCCGAAGCGGAGCATGCAAGAAAAAACGAAAACGGCTCCGAAAAAAAGATTACGCTTGAAGAGTTCTACGGATATGACCCCATAGTGCGCGCTCCAGGGTCAAACATAGATCACAGGGGGCGGACGGCAAAAAACAGACCGTCAAAAAAGATAAGTGTCGATGAAGAAGAGAAAAAAACAAAATCGGACAGCGACACCGAGTATAATCTGATGTCAATCTTCGGTATGGAGAAGCGGACTGACGACAAACAATCCGAAGATGTTGCCGAGGCCGTAACCGAACCCGAGGACGATGATGAGGATCTCTTTTCCGACGACAATCGAAGGGAAGTTTATTTTGAATATGATGACGAATCGCAGGATGAGGGTATAAGAAACCGATATAAGAAAAAATATGTGAGATCGGTTCTGAATATTGCGGGTATCGCACTTCTGATGCTGTTTGTCGGACTGCTCGAATATTCGTCACTGCTTTCTTTGCGCCTTCCCGCTTTTCTCGATATCGCATACTATCCACGGGTCGTTTTGCTTCTCGAACTTCAGGCTCTGGTGCTGGCAGTGGCGATAATGCCCAAAAAATTCCTGCATGGCCTTTATGTGTTGCTGCGCGGAAGACCCGGAGCCGACGGAGTGTACGCACTGACCACAGTTGCGGCTGCACTGTATATACCGGTAATGATCGGTGTTAACA
>CALBLD010000058.1 GCA_937895775.1 uncultured Clostridia bacterium | reverse complement strand
AAAATTATATTTTTATATTTTATAACTTATTTATTTCTGAATATGGACATCGAGCTGAGGATGCGCAAAATTCACCTCATAGCGTTCGAATTCTTCCTTGACAGTCTTATTTACATCAAAGAATACATTCCAGTAATCTGCGCCCTTGCACCATACCCTCAGGTATATTACAATTCCCTTCTCGTTGTATCCGCCTATCATTGTGGAAACTTCGGGATCATCAAGCACCATTTCATTGTTCTTTCCGATCCTCTCAAGCAGCGCCATAACACCGTTTGTGTTTGTACCGTAATCAACCGTGAACTCAAAATCAACTCTTCTGAGCGGTTCGGAAGAAAGGTTTACCACCTTATTACCCGACACTGCTCCGTTCGGAAGAAGCACCGTTTTATTATCGACGGTTTTGAGCGTCGTATAGAATATATTTATGTCGGTAACCGTACCGGACTCACCGTCGGCTGTGATATAATCGCCGAGTTTGAACGGTTTGAATATCAGAATAAGTATTCCGCCGGCTATATTGGAAAGTCCGCCCTGAAGAGCAAGACCGATAGCGGCACCCGCTGTTGCAAGAACGGCAACAACCGAAGCCATAGGTATTCCGACAACCGATATTGCTATCACGAGAATCAGCGTTTTCATTCCGACATTACATGCGTTTGAAATGAAGTTTGCGGCTGTTTTATCAAGCTTCACCAGTCTCTTTGAATTGCGTATTGCGTTTGCAATTTTTGTTGTAAAAATCCATCCAAGGATTGTAATTGCGGCAGCTATCACAAGTTTTATTCCCGCCGACGCGCACCATGTCAATATTGTCTGTAACATTACACTACCCCCATTTATATTCGGATAATGTATTCTAACACTTTTTACGGTTTATGTCAATCGTTTTCGTTATATTTTTTTTAAAATCGGTTGACATATGACGCTTTTTCACGACAAACTCATCAAAAACGAGACAAAAAAGCAGAGTATACATCCGGTAACGAGCGGTAATATTACCGATGCAAGTGTATACTTTGCCCTGCCGGTTTCCTTTGCCACGGTAAAAATTGCCGTTGCGCACGGAAAATGAAAAATGCAGAATATCATCGTACAGACCGCTGTTCTGATCGTCCAGCCGTTGGATATGAGTATCTGCCCGAGCGAAAAAGCGGACGGTGTACTTTCAAGTATTTTTCCGCCGCCGTAACACATGAGTATTATCGGTAAAACGATCTCATTTGCGGGGATACCGAGGATAAAGGCGGCAATAATTACTCCGTCCATCCCAAACAACCTGCCTATCGGATCAAGTGCCGACGTAACATACGAAAGAATCGATACATCGTTCAAAGTCAGATTTGCAAGAAGCCATATTACAAGTCCGGCAGGAGCCGCAATAATTACCGACCGACCAAGTACAAACAGTGTCCTGTCCGCAATCGATCTCACAAATACCTCCCCGAATTTCGGTTTCCTGTACGGAGGAAGTTCAAGTGCGAACGAGGATCTCTTACCCTTGAGAAAGGTATGCGACAAAACAAGCGAAACAAGCAAAGTTACCGCAACCGACACTATCAACGAACAAACAAGTACCGCAGATACTGCAAATGAAGAAAAAAGTTTGCCCGCCCCGGATGCAAAAAACACAGTCGCTATCGATATCAGGAGCGGTATTCTGCCATTGCACGGAACAAAGCTGTTTGTGACGACCGAAATTATTTTTTCCCGTTCAGAATCGATGATTCTCGACCCGACAATCCCGGTGCAGTTGCACCCGAGTCCCATACACATTGTCAATGACTGTTTTCCGCATGTTCCGGCACGTCTGAATGACGAATCAAGGTTGAATGATATTCTCGGCAAAAGTCCGAAATCCTCCGCAAGTGTGAAAAGCGGAAAGAATATCGCCATCGGCGGAAGCATCACCGATACGACCCACGTGAGAACAAGATACACTCCGTCAAGAAGAGGACCGGTTATCCAATAGGGCAGACCGGACATCAACTGCGCAAGTTTTTCACCTCCGTAAGCAAACAGCCGGGCAAGCAGTTCCGATGGGTAGTTTGCGCCGACCGCGCTTATCCAGAGAAGCGCAGTAAAAAAAATTATCATAAACGGAAAAGCGGTATATTTCCCGATAAGGATTTTATCAAGCCTTTCGGTTATCGTCCTTTTTCCCGTACTCTTTCTTTCAACGCAGTCACGGGCGATCGATTCACACAGATCGACTATACACTGCGAAAAATAGTCACCGGCATTTTCAAACGCAATCCCCTCTTTTCCGAGAAGATCGGCTGCTTTCGACAGTGCATTATCGATGTCAAGAAGTTCATCTGAGGTGAAATCGCAGGCAGACGCTATCTCGGAAACAAGTTCAAGGTCGTTTTCTATAAATTTTATCGCAAGCCAGCGGGGAGAAAAATCTCCGGTTTTTCCGATACGTCTGATTTTTTGTTCAACAACCGATATCGCCGTTTCCGCTTTCGGATAATCGATTCTGAGTTTCTTTGAACAATACTTATCGTCGATAAGCGTTTTTTTCAGTTTATCAATACCGCGCCCCGATCTTGCGGCGGTCGCAAGCACACGAACACCTATTCTCTCCGACAGCATGTCAAAATTTATCGTCACTCCGTTACGTTCGGCTTCATCCATAAGATTCACTGCAAGAACGACATTATCGACGGCTTCGCAAACACCGACCGCAAGTATCAGATTGCGTTCAAGCGATGATCCGTCGGCAACAACCAACGTCTTATCCGACCTGCAAAAACAGATATAGTCCCTCGCGGCTTTTTCCTCATC
>CALBLD010000057.1 GCA_937895775.1 uncultured Clostridia bacterium | reverse complement strand
CTTCGCTTTCGCTCTGCCCCGCCCCGCTCGGATTGTGGATATCGATCGGGAAGCAGGCATCATGCACCACGACATCACCGAATCTTTTTCCGGCAATCAGATCCTCCGCAGTCAGCAGATATCTGCCGAGAACCCGTCTGCTCTCTCTGACGCCGACAATGTCCGAGCTGTCCTTTACGCGTATATTCTTATACCCGTCAATGTTGTTACGCAAAAAATCAACAACCGTATAGACCTGCGAACGCAGATCGACCTGCGCCGCGGTGTACGAATCGGTGTCAAGCGAATCGTAGCCGTTCGCCTGAGTCGCATTGACCATCTGCTCATCCTCGTATACGCTGTCGTAAAGTCTTACTATATTTACCGTTTCGGGAAGTTCCCCGCTCCTGCACGCCCTGCGGCAAAGCTCAAGATAGCCGATCCCGCACGGGAGCGGCGTATCCATTTCCTCGTGCTTGCAGATGATCTGCTTTCCCTTCTCTATCCCGCATATCGTGAACATGACCGAGAGCGGCTGACAGCGTCCGTCTTCTCTTCCGATCATGATCTTTTCTCCGACAAGATGCGAAAGCACTCCGTCACCTGTCGCATCCACAAAAACTTTGCCGGATACCGAGGCGAGTCCGTTCTGCGTTCCGAAAACGACCGCTTTTATGCGGCCGTTTTCGGTGACCGCCGCGCTTACCGCAGAGTTCAGCTTCACATTCACTCCCCTGTCGGCAAGCAATTTCGCAAGCACCGCTTTCGCGTATTCGAAATCGTGGACGAGATTCGGAGCCATACCCGGCTTTAAAAGCCTGTTTATTTCGTCCGCCATCGTGTTTTCGCAATAATCGCCCATGAGCGGTGCAACATGACCGAGGGTCAGATTTCCCCCGACTGTTCCCGCACGCTCGATTATCAGGGTGTCCGCTCCCTGCTCTGCCGCAGAGAGTGCCGCCGCAATACCCGCGGGTCCGCCGCCGACCACAACAACGTCGTATTTTCCGAGTTCTTCCGTTTCAACAGATATTTTCATAAGCTCAAATCCTTTCGGGTCGCTTTTTTATAATTATAACATCGGTCGGCGCACATGTCAACAGATTTTTTGTTTCCGTACATTCTGCAACTCCAATATTATTGAAAGTATGTATAATTACAGCAGAAACCGATCACGCGGGAAGATCGGCTGAATATACTGAAATGAGGCTTTTTGCCTCACGGCAGAGAAAGGAACAGGAATATATAAAATGTCAAACAGCAGCAGGATCGCCTTTCGGCTTATATCCGGAGCAGTGGTTTTCGGGCTGACATCGGTTCTCGGCAAGCTCGTCATACCGCTCATTTTTCTCGGCGTGCTGATGCTTACCGATTACGCAACCGGACTGTCATCCGCATGGATGCGCGGCGAGCTTTCAAGTAAGATCAGCATAATCGGCATAATCAAAAAGGTGTCATACCTTGCGGTGATTGCCGTCGGAGTCGGCTGTGATTATGTAATACGCGCGGGCATGTCGGCTATCGGCTACGATTTTTCTTTTGCGGGCGCGATATCGGTGATTATAGTAATATGGCTGATCGTCAACGAGATGATATCGGTCCTCGAAAATCTGTCCGAAATGGGGATTCCGATACCGACTTTTTTGCTCTCATTCGTAAAGAGACTTAAAATAACGACAGAAAAAGCGGGAAATAAAACCGCAAACGGAGAAAATACCGAAGAAAGCGACAAAAACAAAGACGGAGAAAACAACGATGAATCAAAGTGAAAAAACAAACGATGTAAAAAAGTATTCGCTCGCGGCGGACGGCAGAAAGGTTCTGTCAAGGAATTTCCGCGTGTCAGAATTCAGATGTCATGACGGAAGCGACGCAATACTGATATCCGACAGCCTCGTAAAACTTCTTCAGAAGATACGCGATCATTTTTCGGCGCCGCTCATAATAAACAGCGGCTACCGCACGCCGTCGCACGATAAAAGATCGGGCGGTTCGGGAGCAGGCTATCACACGAAGGGCATGGCGGCGGATATAAGGATAAGCGGCGTGGAACCTATAACAATCGCCGCATATGCGCAAAGCCTGCTCGGAAAAAGCGGCGGCGTCGAATGTGGCGCATATCCGTCGGGCGGATACGTCCATGTGGATGTGCGACCGGGTAAATGGAGAGCGGTCAAGGCATCGGGGGCAATAAATTACCTCACCGTGTCAAGCCTCTATCCGACCGTAAGAAACGGCAGCAGAGGTCAGACCGTAATAATACTCCAGCGTGCGCTGAACAGTGCGGGTTTTGACTGCGGGGCGGCGGACGGTATCTGCGGCAAAAACACGGTCGCGGCTATAAGAGCCTACCAGTCGGCACACAACCTCGATATCGACGGTATCTGCGGTAAGAACACGTGGAACTCGATCTGCAAACAGGCGTAAAGATCAAAAAATAAGGCTGTCGCAAACAGGTCACGATGACCTGTCTGCGACAGCCTCTTCTTTCAGCGAAAACTCACATAGTCACGACGGAAGATCGAAAACCTCCTTGCGCCAGGTATCATTGTGTGGAATAGCGCACCACTCAACCGTAAGCTTGCCGTCTTCAACCGAAACCGAGTATTTTCCGTCCGCAAACGGGCAATATCCGTTGTCGCCGCCGGAGAGTCTTCCGAGCAGGGTCTTTTTTTTGCCGTCGGCTTTGTAATATACCTCTTCGCCGCTGCCGAGAAGCCACGACCACTCTCTTATAATTATTTCCGCATTCATGCCCTCTAAACTGACGTGAATGTCCTCTTTGTAATCTCTTCCGGAATCACAGCCGCCGAGCATAAGCAATATTGCAAGGCAGACCGCAACTACCGCCGGAACGGTTATTTTTGCAGTTTTACTCATTTTTTTATTTCCTCCCGGACAAAGCTCTGCGCCGCAACCGCCTATACAATTTCCTCATATCTGCAGAGGTCGGCAACCCCTTTGTAATCAAAATAGATCATAAAGTATTTTGCCGGCGTAGTTCCGAGGAAACCCACTTTCTCCTCCGAAATCAGGTATCCGCAGGCACAATTGACATACAGACCGTTTTTGTCCGGCTGCTTCTGCTTTCTGTCAAAGTCGCCGTATTTTTCGACAATCTGTAATGATGTAAGTCCGATGATTCTTTTGTCGTTTTTCTCAAATTTTTCCTTTGTACATCCCGAAAGCAGAACCGCGGCTGCAAGTAACAGAGTAATTACAAGATATAGTTTTTTCATATTTTTCCTCTCTTTTGCACCAGTCCCCAAGCCGAAGGATTGCTCCTTCGGCTTGGGGGAATTTTGCGTCAGTCGTC
>CALBLD010000056.1 GCA_937895775.1 uncultured Clostridia bacterium | reverse complement strand
AAGGGATGCCCTGCGCAGATGAAAAATCTTGAGATTTCATATACAGACCCCGATCAGCCCGAAACGTCGGATGAGGCATGGCGCGAAAACGCAAATGTCACGACCGATAAATCGGGTGAGACGAAGATATACAAAACAAATAAGGATATAGGTGTGATAAGATATGCCGGAAAGCTTGACGGTATAAATACCGTTTCGGCTGATTTCCGCTATCAGGGCGCATCCGATACGGGCGATATAGAGTATACCGGTATTGAAATATATT
Organism: uncultured Clostridia bacterium; assembly: GCA_937895775.1. Classification (GTDB taxonomy): domain Bacteria; phylum Bacillota; class Clostridia; order Oscillospirales; family CAG-272; genus CAKSQF01. The sequence goes on along the minus strand of CALBLD010000056.1, from coordinate 2,252 downwards.
CGAAAAACTCTTATTATCGCTTTGCGATATGGCCGAACACGGCAAGTAACGGTCCCGCCGTGTTCTTTGTTCAGAGGGATGCCGAAAATCCGAACAACCGCTATATCCGCAAGGAAATGCCTGCGGACAGTTTCGGTAAAAACGTGTGGTACAACATGAAGGTCACTCTCACCGACAGCTACCTTGCGGTATGGCTGAACGGCGAGCTGATCTGCACAAATGAATCTCTCGGACTTGATGTCGGGGATTTCGAATGGAACAGCGTGCGCATAATAAGCAAGGGATGTCCCGCAGAGATGAGAAATCCCGAGGTTTCGTACAGAGAACCCGACTACTCGGGCTATCTTGATTTCGAATTCAATGACGCAAAGGGAGTTGCCGCATTTACCTCCGAAAACGCAACTCTCGGCTATGCCGACGGAAAGATGAAAATCGCACTTGAAGGTGCTCTCGCAACAGTTACATCTCCCGAGATATTTACAAATCCGGGTCACAGATACAGCGCAAAGCTCGGCGTAAGAAATACATTCGTCGTGCGTATGAAGAACGCGAGCGCAGCCGAAAAGCTGAAGCTTTATTTCCTTGTCAAGGGCGATTCCGATTTCAGCGAAAAGCAGTCCAAGGAATTTGCGATCGATCCGAACAGCACATTCACAACATATTACTTCAACCTCTCCGATGTGATCGACTGCGATTGTTGGGAGGATACGCAGAAGCTTGTAAAGTGCGATCATTACCTTTCGGGCTTCAGAATCGTTGTCGAAGGCGCAGAGGGCGGCGAGATCGAAATAGACAGTATCTCCTTCTCGCGCGAAGCTCATATCTTCGAACGCGGCGCAACCGAGATCAAGGCTGTTGCAAGCAAATCCGAGGATAAGGTCACCGTTTCGGGTAAACTGCGTGAAAAATATGCGGGTAAAACGATCACCATACTTGAAACAAGCGTCAAAAACTACAATCAGGACATAAACTACGCCGGCAACGTAAAACTTGCCTCTGCGGTTGCAAACGGCATAAACTTCACGGTAACCTTCCCGTTTACGAACGGAAAGATGAACCACCTTTCCACAAAGTTTATCGCAGTCGTCTCGGATGGCGACGATTACACCAAGGGCGTAAAGCTGTCCGAGGTCTTCATGATCGAAAACTGGCGCGATTTCGGATCGAACCCTTATGAGTTCACTCTTCCGCAGCTCACCGTTGACGTGACCGAGGAACGCTTCGGCGCAAAGGGCGACGGCTTTACAAACGATACCGACGCTATACAGAAGGCGATCGATTATGTGAGCGCACAGGGCGGCGGTAAGGTTGTAATCCCCGGAGACGACAGCGAGTACGGTCGCAGATATATCATGACGGGTATCGAGCTTAAGAGCAATATCGAGCTGTATATCGAAAAGGGCGCGATACTCTGGCAGTCGCATAACGAAGAACATTATACAAAGTATACCGTTTATTACGGTCATGAAAATATGGGTAAGAACGTGGCGTGGGGACTGTCGTCGCTCATGCACCTCCCGTTCATATATATACATGACGCCGAAAACGTGAGGGTTACGGGCGGCGGAACCCTCCGTATGGACGATACCGGTACCGAGTGCCTTGACGGAAACGGCTACGCAAACAGCAACAGCTTCAATATAACAGTCGGATGCTCGTCGATCATACATCTCGTTCCTCTCGGAATATACGGATGTAAAAATGTCGAGATCTCCGATATAAATGTAAGAAGATGCAGCTGCTGGCACGCATATATAAGAGAATCCGAAAGGGTTTACTTCGGAAATGTCGATCTTGCCGAGGTCAACTGTATAAACGGCGACGGCTTCGACTTCTCAACCGCGGTTCATGACGTTGTCGTTGACCGCTGCAGCCTCTATTCGAACGACGACGCACTTGTTCTCGCCGTTACTACAAACGACCCGAGAGACGACCTGTCGATCTGGCGTTCGAAGAGTACAAAGGAAGATAAATCGCTTTATAATTTCACCGTGAGAAACTGTAACCTGTTCGGCGGTCACGGTATAACCTTCATTCCCTGGGCGTCCGAACATGACAATCAGGAAAAGGTGCAGATATACGATATTGATGTCCGTAACAGCGTACTCGGCGGTACAACGACCGCTGTCGGAGTCTGGGCGGATAACCCCTTCTACGGAAAGAGTAATTACTGGGACGGAACATACGGAAGCACCGACGCTACCGAGGACGGCGACTATTCGCCGATACACGATATCGTTATTGTAAATAAT
>CALBLD010000055.1 GCA_937895775.1 uncultured Clostridia bacterium | reverse complement strand
GCAATAATGACATCGGGACCGTTTACCAATGCTCTTGCAAGCGCAACTCTTTGCCGTTCACCTCCGGCAAGCTCTCCCGGAAGACATTTCATTTTATCGTAAAGACCGACAATTTTCAGAGTTGCCTCAACTTTTTTGCGGATATTTGCCGAAGGTTCGCCGACCGCACGGAGCGCAAATGCGACATTACCGTAAACGGTTTTATCCGGAAACAGTCTGAAATCCTGAAAAACAACGCCGAGCTTACGTCTGTAATAGGGTATATCGCGTCTCTTCATACGCGCGAGATCAATACCGTCCACGAGAATCTGTCCGTCGGTTATATTTTCCTCCTTCAGAAGCAGTTTCAGAAGTGTTGACTTACCGGCTCCCGATTGCCCGACCACGAACACAAATTCGCCGTCATCGATCTTCAGATCCACATGATCGAGTGCAACCGTTCCGTTAGCGTATACCTTTGTTACATTATTAAATTCTATCATATTTTCTGCTCCAACACCAATCGGATATACAATAGCATAGCTTGTGCGGCTTATTTTACCGCACAAGCTATGTCGCAACTACAAACAATGATCAATATTTAGCGGGTTTTGACGAAAGATATTTCTTGACCATGAGGGCAACTTTGAAGGTAATCGCATGCTCAAATTCACGCAGATCAAGACCCGTAAGCTTTCTTATCTTTTCAAGGCGGTATACAAGTGTGTTTCTGTGAACAAACAGTTTTCTCGACGTCTCGGAGACATTGAGATTGTTTTCAAAGAACGCCTGTATAGTCATAAGAGTTTCGCGGTCAAGCGACTCAAGCGGACCCTTCTTGAAAACCTCCTGCAAGAACATCTCGCAGAGGCTCGTCGGGAGCTGATATATAAGTCTGCCTATTCCGAGATTGTCGTAGCTTATGATATCCTTTTCGGTATCGAAAACCTTTCCGACGTCAAGCGCAACCTGCGCTTCCTTATAAGAGCGGGAAAGATCCTTGATATTATCGACAACCGTTCCTATTCCGATCGAAACCTTCGAATAGAATTCGGTTGAGATGGTATCGGCTATCGCACGTGCCATCTTTTCGACCTCGTGCATATCTATATTTGCCTTGACTTCTTTTACAAGCACCGAATCATGCTCGCCGACACTTATAACATATTCCTTGTTTTTACCCGGGAACATATTCTGAAGAATCTCATAAGGGATCACATCGTTCTTACCGGTAAACTTTATCAGGAAAACGACTCTCGAAACATCGTTTGAGAAATGAAGTTCCTTGGATTTGATATAGATATCGCTCGGAAGGATATTGTCAAGTATTATATTCTTGATAAAGGATGACTTATCATGCTTTTCGTCATAAAGCACCTTTATATTGCCGAGCGAGATCGCGAGAAGCATGGAAAGCTTTTCGGCGGTCTTGTCCTCTCCTTCAACAAAAACAGTATACTCGCTCTTGGTTGCGGCATTGAGAGAACGGTAGGTATAGCCGCCGAGAGTCGTGACCTCGGATGTATACGAAAGCTCGTCCCTTATTCCCTGACGCACTTCGCCGATCTTTCCGAGTTCGCTGCAAGAAATAACGACACCCGTCTCGTCGATTACTCCGATAACACGGTCCACGGCATCCTTCATCTGATAAATAATTCCCTGAAACAATCTATTTGACATAGAACGTCTCCTCCCTGAAACTTCTTAATACATTTTATCTATTTCACATTTCACACTGCAACTGCCGCAACTGAAGTCAATTCTACAACAGTTTTTATGAAATTACAATAGTTTTTTGCAAACATCCGGACAGACTTCCGTATCATTGCATTTCCCACGCGAACGACAGCGCAGAGAGCAGATACCCCGATGCGGATTCGGTACGCAGTATTCTGTTACCGAGGCTGACCGGAACAAGTCGGTTTTCAAGCGCAGTTTTCGCTTCCTTTTCGGAAAATCCGCCCTCGGGTCCGACAAAAAACGAAAGGTCGGTACACATCCCGTTCAACCTGTCCTTGAGAAGCGATTCTTTTTCACATTCGTAACAAAAGAGCGACAGCTCATAGCCGGCAGCAAGGCGCACCGCCTCGTCAAACGGAACCGGAGAATGTATCTTCGGTACAATTCCTCTACCGCACTGGCAGGCAGCCTCTTCGGATATTCTCTGCCATCTCTCTCTCTTTTTCCCGGCGAGTACCCTGTCAAGTCTGACAATTGTACGCTCACTTTCGACAGGCACTATCGCAAAAACGCCGAGTTCAACCGATTTCTGAACGATATAGTCCATCTTTTCGCCCTTTGCAATACACTGAAAGAGGGTGGCTCTGTACGGAGGCTCTGCTTTATTTACCGCCTTTGAATCGATCTTCACATCAACGGTATCCTTTGAAAAGCCGACGATACGGCAGGCAAAATCATTTCCCTCGCCGTCGCACAGGGTCAGTCGGTCACCTTCTGCCATACGAAGCGAACGTGCAATATGCCTTGCGGCATCACCGTCAAGACGGACATATTCACTGCAAAGCACGGATGGCGGTACAAAAAAACGCGGCATATTCGCTCCATTGACACAAATCAGTCGGTTGACCGCACAGTTATGTCAAACAAGATGTGCGGCAACATCTGTATTATACACAGTTTTGTGCAATTTGTCAATGCTTTTTTGAACAAAAATTATTTTTTAAATTTTTTGTTGTTAAAAACAACCATATTGGCAATCGGCGTATTGTGATATTTTACATAAAAATCTCTCTTTCGCACAATTTGCGAAAGAGAGATCTTTTATTTTATCCGATTTTGCGCACAGAGATCAGCTCACGCCGTGTATCGATTTTTCAAGCATGGTTTTTGCGAAAATACCGTAGCCGTTCTGCGGATCGTTCACGAATACATGCGTGATCGCTCCGACCAGCTTACCGTCCTGTATTATCGGACTTCCGCTCATACCCTGCACTATCCCGCCTGTCTTTTCAAGCAGTCGTTTATCGGTTACACGTATAACGAAATTTTTGGAGTCTCTGCTTCTGTCTATTATTTTTGTTATCGAAACCGAATATTTTTCGGTTCTGTTGTTGTCAAGTGTACACAGTATGCAGGCTTCCCCGCACTTTACGTCCTTCGGGTCGGCAATACCGATCGGTTTTTCCGGTGATTTCGGCAACACCGACAACATCCCGAATGTACCGTATTCGGTATTTGCGAGAAGCGCACCTGTCTTCGGACCCGAAAAGAAGCCTCTCAGCTCTCCGGGGGTACCCTCTTTACCTTTACGGATCGATCCGATCGAAACATCATAAACGGTACCGTGTGACATCGGCATAAGAATTCCGGTATCGGGGTCGCATATACCGTGACCGAGTCCCGCAAAAAAGTGTTCCTCGGGACATATGAAGGTTACGGTACCTATTCCCGCCGCTCCGTCTCTGACCCATATGCCTGCCTTATAATGTCCGTCCTTTTCGGATTTTACCGGAATCAGTCCGATCTTTATCTCCTTCTTCTCCCTTACAACCGAAAGTCGGATTTCCTTTCCTCCCGAATCATCAAGTGCCTTGCCGAAATCGTCGATACTGTTGATTTCCTTTCCGTTTGCAGCGATTATAACATCCCTTGTTTTTATTCCCGCCTTCGATGCCGGACATACACCGTCATCCGAATCGTCGAGCGGCGAAATACCGACAACCACAACTCCCTTTGTCTGAAGCTTCACGCCGAACGGCATTCCGCCCGGAATAACGGTCTGCACCGCAGAGCTGCCGTTATCCGCCGCGACGCTGTCCGCATATGAAGCAAAGGGCATGCCTTGGGCAAAAACGAGAAAGGCGATTACCGTTATCAGGACCGAGCGCATCAGGATCTGTTTTTTCTCTTTTCTTCTTTCTTTTTTCATTATCTTTTCACTTCTTTTGCCGCGGGTACAAAAGCTTCCTTTCCGGTCAACTGAACGTTTTTACGCTTTCAACGCAAGCCTTTCCGCAATGGTCGTTTTCACTGCTTAAAGACTTTCCGATTTTTCGGACCCGCATTTATATTGTGCTGCATATCTTTTTTTATATCCCTTGTAATAATTTCATTTATTTATTTTTTTATGCACCCTCTCCGACACGGCGGCGCGGTATTATCAGCGCATCTCCGTTTTCCCTCGTATGATTTGCCGCTTCAAGCGTCTGTTCGGTAACCGAATATCTTTTTGCGATCTGCCAGAGCGTCTCGCCCGGTGCCGGATAATAAACGGTAAGCGGACGGCTCTGAACTATGCGGTCAGCCTCGCCTGCCCTGACCTTTCCGACAGCCTCTATCTGCATATCATCCCAACAGAGAATCGACAATTTTGCCTCATAATTTATGTAAAGGTTTCCGTCGGATATTTTTGCGTCGGTTTTACAGATTACCGTATTTGCAAGCTGTTCCCTGCAATCGGGAACTTTTACGTCAAAGTTATCGAGAATACCGACCGATGTGACTGTACCGTCATCTTTTCTGACAAGCGCGGTAAGCGCGGACGAGACAAAGGCATACATACCGTCATCCTTCCCGGCGAACGAGGTCGCGGCAGCGCATACCGTAACCGAAAGAATTTCACCCGAACCGTCAAAGGGCGACGAGCAGCTTCTTTTGACAGTCTGCTCATCACTTTTTGCCGCCGTACTGCATCTGTACGGTTGCATGCTGTTTTCGGTACGGAAATCAGTCGAATAAAGGTCGGTAACGTAATCCGCCGAAACTGGGCATGCTGCAGAGACAAACACATCGTAACAGAAGCCAACCGACACTATACGGTTCTGACCGCTCATATCCTCCGAAGCCTGACATTCATGCTTGCCGACGAAAGCGGTTGCGAGCAATGCGGCGTCCGGACTTACTCCCTGTGCGTCAACCGTTCCGGATATATTTATCCTGCTTTCGGTGACCGTCAGCTTTTTTTCATCAGACAGATACACAAGTCCGACTTTTGCCTCTCCCGAATATGCGACGGCATCCTCTCCGCTCCGCAGATCAAGAGGTCCGATCGTGACAGTGCACGAAAGCATTTCACCGACCGACGGAAGAAGCTTATCGAGGATAATATCCTCATTTACGGTCACATCCCGTTCTTCGGCACTGACCATTACCATATGTCTGCACTCTGACTTACGTGTTTCGACAGAGAGTCTGTCATCCTCATTGAAAAAATCCGGCAGTTCCGGATCGGGCAGCTGTCCTGCCCAGCTTTTCATGTTCACTCCGACTCTTGCCCTCACACCGAGCTTTCTCGGGTTCACAGCCTTGACGCTGAATGATTCGAGATAAGGCAAAGCCACAAAAGATATGCGTGAATTATCCTGATCGAGCTGGCATCCGCCCGAACAGTCTATAATCACATCCACATTTTTTATTTCGTCGTTTTCATCAACGAACAGTATACTGCAAAAAAGCGTTGCATCCCAACTGAATTTCGAATTATCAACGCCGGTATTTCCGGGACGAAGCGAGACATCGGATCGCAGTATCCTTTTTATATCGTTATACATATCCGGAAGAATGACATCTTTTGTACATTCGCAGCCGACGCTGCCTCTTTCACTTCCTCTCGTCCAAATCTGTTTATCAAGTACAGGCTTTTTCAAAACAATCGCTCCTTATCGTTCTTATTATGGCAATAATATTTTTATGCACGAGATTTTGGATTTATGACAAAAAGCCGAAAAATCATGAATAAATCCCGGTTCCGCCCGACAAACCGTTTCCGATCTTTTCGAGCGCCGACTTTTCGATGCGGCTCACATACGAACGCGAAATACCGAGCTTTGCAGCTATTTCGCGCTGCGTAAGTGCCTTATCACCCGACAGTCCGTAACGCATCACGATTATTTTTCTTTCGCGGGGATCGAGCGACTCTTTTATTATCTTTTTTGCTTTTTCACTGCTGATTTTTACAAAAATATCATCGGCAATCGTATCATCAACCGACAGCACGTCGCTCCACGTCAGCGGATTGCCGTCTTTATCGACATCGATTGTCTCGGACAGCGATATCTCGCCCGCCGACTTTTTCTGTGCTCTGAAATACATGAGTATCTCATTCTGGAGGCATTTGCCCGCATAGGTCGCAAACTTTGCGCCTTTTGTCACATCATACGAATCGATCGCCTTTATAAGTCCGATTGTGCCTATCGAAATCAGATCGTCCTGTGCCGAATAACCGGTATAATATTTTTTAACAATATGCGCAACAAGGCGCAGATTATGTACTATCAGTTCTTCCCTTG
>CALBLD010000054.1 GCA_937895775.1 uncultured Clostridia bacterium | reverse complement strand
TCTTTTTCGGGACTGTCAACTCCGTAGAAGCTGAACAGCCTTATGCACTTTGCGGAACACAGCCTTGCGTAATCGACAATCTTCTTGAATTTGTCGAGATGCGGACCGAATTCGTCGGTTATGCCGATCTTGCCGATCGGCGATCCGATCGACCAGACCGAGATTCCCGCCTCGCTCAGCATACGATATGCACATCTGACCTCGTCTCTTGTCATGTCGGAAATGTTCCGTCCGTTGACTCCCCTGATCTCAAGCGCATCCACACCGTTTTTTTGCATAGTTTCGATCTGTTCGTACAAAAGAGGGGATGCTTCGTCTGCAAAAGCAGATAATGTGTATTTCATTTCAAAGCCTGTTTCAGAAAAAACTGAAATTCCTTTCATATAATCGGTAGCAATATACAAAATCCACCACGGTTATGATAACACAAATGTATGTGTTTGTCAATACAAACAACAAAAAACGCATCCCAAAAGATGCGTTTTTGCCTGTAGTTATTTGCCGAAAATAATTACATTTTCGTTAGGTACTTTCTCACCCGCAACGTCGGTGTTTCTGAACAGTATGCCGTTGCCGAGGTTCCCGATTTGTATGTTCATAAAATCCTCGGCACTGCCGGGATAGTGGATTTTCATGTAGTCGTTGTTCTTGAATGCATAATTTCCGATGCTCTCAAGACTTGACGGCAGATAAAGATTTTGTAGACTCTCAAGATCGCGCATCGATTCAAATCCGATGGAGATTATCCCTTCGGGGAGGGTGATGTCTGTTATTTTGCTTTCGTTTCTGATAGCGTTTTTTTCGATTGATGTTACCTTTTTACCGCCTATTTCGGACGGAATCGTAAGTTTTGACCCGTACATCGGATTGTACCCGGTAATACCGATTGTGCCGTCGTCTTTCAGCCTGTACGAAAATCCCCCCGGCTGTAAAAAGACGGTTAAGACGAATGTAACGACAGACATGAAAAGAACTGTCAGAATGTAACCGCAGTAGGTAATCTTTCTGAAACGAACCGAGTTTGCCGCCGCAAGACGGCTCTGTTCGGCGGCTTTTTTTGCCGCTTCATCCCTGACCGTCTGCTCGTATTTTTCAAGAAGCGTACGGTATTCGTCGTCGGCAAATCGCTTGGCTTTTATAAAACGCAGATCGTCAAGCAGGGAAGTACCGACATTTATTATGTCAGCCTCGTCGTCAATGTTGTATGCGTCGAGTATTTCGTCAATAAGACCCTCGGCAACCGAATTGTCGGTAAAATCAAGACTGTCGCCCTTCAGTGTAAAGACCGCACCCGCAATTCTGCTCTTTATCCGTTCGGTAATGTCGTACAGCTCGCGGGTTATAACGGTTATTTTCGTGCCGTCGTTGTTCGATACCGCACTTTCGGCTTCCACGCATTTTGCGCTCAGCTCGTTTTCAAGCTGGATTATGTCGTGACTGAGCGATGTGTCAATACTGCGCACAAGTGCCGTGAGAGTGCGGATCGAGTCGGACAGCGCGGGACTTGACGACTTGTCGGCTATTTTGTCAAGATAGTCGGCAAATGTATAAATCGAATCGCTTTGCCTGCCCGTGTCACACTCCTGCTTCTTTGATTTGTCGCCGTCCGGGATAATCAGAACGATAAACTCACAGACTATCAGAATGGCATCGGTAATGATTACAGCAGCAAAGGATGCGACTCCGGCTCTCAGGAGCAGAAGATGGACGATCGAAAGGATGAAAAGACCGATGTGTATGACACAGGTGCAGTCGCCGACGGGGACACGGAAAAGCCTGTTTTTCTTTTCGTCGTCCTTGTCGGAGTATATGAACAGCAGAATTACCTGAACGGCAACCGATAACGCAAGT
>CALBLD010000053.1 GCA_937895775.1 uncultured Clostridia bacterium | reverse complement strand
ATCGTCTGCGGCGGTTATTATGTGCGCCCGCTTGCGGTAATCGACCTCATCCGACGGACGTCCGTATTTTTGCAGATTAGCCGATTCCTCGCGCGCCTTGACTTCGATAAATGCAAGGATATCGTCTTTCTTCATGATAAGGTCTATTTCGCCGCCTCTTACGCGGTAGTTGCGGAACAGCAGTTCATACCCCTGTTCTGTGAGATAATGGGCAACCGCTCCTTCAAAGCATTGTCCGATGCCGAAGCGTCCGCCGGACGGCACTACCTTTTCAGTATCATTTGCCCCGACCTTTTTACCGAATATCATTTCTTTTCACACTCTTTGCCGTCTTTTTTCAAAAAGCCCATGAAGCTTTTTCTGTGTACCGGAGAAACTCCGTATCTGCGTATCATTTCCATGTGAAGGGCAGTTCCGTATCCCTTGTGTTTTGCAAACCCGTATTCCGGATATTCGCGGTCAAGCTCGGCACACAGATGATCCCTGCTGACCTTTGCAAGTATTGACGCGGCGGCTATCGACATCGAAAGGCTGTCGCCCTTTATGATTGTAAGTGTGTCTGTGTCAAAGCCCCTCGCAATGTTTCCGTCAACAAGGACGAGATCGGGATGCGGGTCAAGTCCCGCAACGGCACGCCTCATCGCAAGTTGTGATGCGTTGAGAATGTTCATTGAATCGATCTCTTCAACCGAGGAAGATGCTATGCAGTATGAGACCGCTTCCGAACAAATCAGGTCGAAAAGCTGTTCCCGCCTTTTTTCGGAAAGCTTTTTGGAATCGTTCAGCCCTTCTATAAACAGCCCGTCCGGAAGGATTACCGCGGCGGCAAAGACCGGTCCGGCAAGCGGACCTCTTCCGGCTTCGTCGGTTCCGGCAACGACGGCGTATCCTTTCTCGTGTGCCGATAGTTCGTAATCATAGGTCGGCATCTGCTGTCATCTCCTTTTTGACGGCACTTTTCGGCTCGGGCGGATATTCAAGCGTTATTCTGCCGATCTTTCCGCTTCTGAATTCATCGAGAAGAACCGACGCAGTGCGCTCTTCGTTGACCTCGCCGCCGCTTATCAGGAGTCCGCGCTTTCTTCCGATCAGCGTGAACAGTTCGTAATCGGTGATATCGGCAATCTCACTTTCGCTCAGTCTGTATCTTGCGCAGAGCAGGGCGGGGGCGATCTTTCTCAGTCTGCCGCAGAGTATGACGGCAATTTCATCGGTGTTGAGTATCCTGTCCTTGATGGCACCCGTTATTGCGAGATTTTCGCCCACGCGTCTGTCGTTGAATTTCGGCCAGAGAACGCCGGGCATGTCAAGCAGTTCGATTCTGTAAGGGGTGACAACCCATTGCTTGTCCAGGGTCACGCCCGGTCGGTTTTCGACCTTTGCCTTTTTTGTTTTGGAGAATCTGTTGATAAAGGACGACTTCCCGACATTCGGAATTCCGACAACCATAGCCCGCAATGCCTTGTTTGCCATGCCTTTTTCTTTGTATCTTGCGATTTTTTCGGCAAGAAGATTTCTGACTGTCGGCTCTATCTCCGACATGCCCGCTCCGCTGACAAAATCACACGGAATGCATGGAAGTCCGATCGATCTGTAATACTTTTTCCATCGTTCTCCCATTGTCGGATCGGCAAGGGTTGATTTTGAAAAAAGAATAAGCCTCGGTTTGCCTTTGCATATGCGGTCAATCTCGGGATTTTTGGACGAAATGGGTATGCGGGCATCGACTATCTCTATTACAAGATCGACGAGCGGAAGACATTCGCCCATCATGCGCCGCGTTTTTGCCATGTGTCCGGGGAACCATTGTATAATTTCCGAAGGCATCGTATGATGTCCTCCTTTCTTGTTTTTGTTTATCCGATCTTTCCGAACCTGCCGAACGGAAGGATGCGGAAGACAGCCTTTCCGATGATGTGTCTCTCGTCTATGAAGCCGAAATAACGGCTGTCTTTTGATACTCCGCGATTGTCTCCGAGAACAAAAACACAGCCTTCGGGGACGGTTCCTTCCCAGCAGTAGTTTTCGTCCGGAACAAGATTTTCACGCGGAATGTTGGTGTTCGTGTCCTCGTTGACATAATCTTCTTTTAAAAGCACTCCGTTCAGCCATACTTCTCCCGTAGTAAAATTGATCTTTACGGTGTCTCCGCCCATTGCTATGATGCGTTTTACGATCGGTTCGGTCGGTTGTGTCGGCTCCTGAATGATGACGATATCTCCGTAGCTTACGGAGCCGATGTTCGATATGAGCAGAACATCATACTTGTCGGTGCTCGTGTCAACCGTTATTCCGGATGACTGATTTCCGATCAGCGTCGGATACATCGATGAGCCTTCGACAGGCGAATGACGTATAAATAGCGACATCACAATCAGTACAAATCCGATCGCATACGCAAAAAGTTCGTACCAGTCAAAAACACGTGCCGAGAACGACTGACCGCCGCTCTCCTTCTTTTCGTCCGCACGGGTGACGCAGACAGTGCCGCCGTATACCGCGGCTTCGAGGCTTTCGAAACTGTTGTAATTTGTCGGGGTATAAGTTTCTGCGATATCGTTTTCGGGTTCACCGCTCCTGTAGGTTACGAAGCTGTGCGGAAATTGTTCGGAAGCGGGAATGCTGTAAAAAACGATCGTGAGAACGTACCCGATGCCCGAAGCATCAAGCGTTTCGGTGACCGGAGTGACAAATTCGCTGTCAATCAGCGAAAGAATCTGCGGATCGTTGGGATTTCCCGGAGCAACACAGATAAACGAGCTGTTTTCCCGATCAGAAGTTAAATCGGGAAGTAAACAGTCGGATATTGCGCGTTCGGCACCTTTACGGAGATCACCGTAGAAATCGAAGAAATCGGCACAGTCGCTGTCGGCAAAGTAACCGATTTTTCCGGTACGCAGTATTTTTCCGAACGCCGTGTCACCGTCGGCGGAAAGTCGGACGGGATCTATTGATTCTGCCGCTTTGCAGAGTAAAAATATATATTTCAAGTTGATTGCCCTCGATTCGTTCTGAGCTTTGAAAAAATTTAAAACATAATCATTATATCATAAGCGGAATAAAAAGTCAACCGTTTTGTCTTTGTATTTCGGTTTGCGGCGATATCGCGCAAAGAGTACAAAAAATCGGTAAAAAGATATTGAAAAACGCGATAGTGTGTGATATAATAAAACGGTTGTGAGTATGAAAAAATAAGGAGACGACAAATGAAAACAGATATTAAAGAACTGCTTGACAAAATGCTTGATGCCGACGATACCGCCCCCGTTGAAATAATAAATGACAGAGATGAAAAGGCGCGGTTCAGTCAGGTTGCGCTTGTGCCAGTAACGGTCGATTCGGAGGAATACGAAGGTGAAAAGACTGAGCATTATTTTGCTTTTCTCCAGCCGATCGACGATGACGATCAGAAGACCGGCGATACCGTTATCTTTGATATTTCGGTCGGTCACGGCGAAAAATATGCCATTGACGTTGTTACCGATCCTTACCTCATAAACGAGCTTTACTCCGAGTATCAGAAGATGAGAAAGAACGACGACGGAGAAGAGGATGAGGCGATTGCCGAGCTTGACGAAGAGATTGCCGAAGACATAAAAGAGGCTGAAAAGCCGAAAAAGCGTTCCGGATTTTTCGGAAGACTGTTTGGTAAAAAGGACTGAAGCCGACATGACCGAAAAAAATATAATCAAAAAAAAGCATAATATAAAATGCGTTATGCTCGATCTTGACGGCACTGTCTACCTCGGAAGCAGACTCTTTGATTTTACCTGCGATTTTCTTGAACGTATGAAGCGTATCGGCATAAAATATCTGTTTCTGACAAACAACTCATCGATGAGTGCCGACGATTACGTGAAAAAATTCAATCGGCTCGGGATACCCGCAAGACTTGAGGATGTCCTGACATCGGCACACGCCGCAGCCGATTATATCAACTGCACATATAACGGAAAGCGTACTTTCGTTATGGGCTCCGAGAGTACGAAAAGCGAACTTGCGGCGCATGGCGTCAATGTGTGCGACGATGATCCGGAAATGCTTCTGTCCGCATTTGACCTGAATCTCAGTTATGATACGCTGACGCGTTTTACAAATTATGTTGCCGCAGGTTATCCGTATATTGCAACGCATCCGGATATGGTCTGCCCGAATGAGAACGGATTCTGGCCGGATCTCGGAAGTTTTACCGAACTGATATTTGCCTGTACAGGCAGACGTCCCGAGAAGATATGCGGAAAGCCGAGCGAACAGATACTTGTCGCCGCAGAACACAAAACCGGATTTTCAAGAGAAAATCTTCTGATGGTCGGCGACAGGCTCAATACCGATATCGCGCTCGGAGAGCACGGCGTGCGTACCGCGCTTGTTCTTACCGGCGAATCAAAAACCGGGGATATCGCGGGGGCAAGGGTAAGACCGACGTATGTTTTTGACAGCATAAAAGAGCTCGGAGAGGCACTGGAAGCAAAGCTTTGACCGACGGAGGCCACGTATAGTGAAACTTGATAAACAGACTGTAAGGAAAATCGTCTTTCTGATCGTTTTCGCGGTATTTGTCATATTTGCCGTTGTCCGTATAGATGATGTCATAAAATGCCTGCGTACCCTTCTGAACGCACTTTCTCCGTTCATAACAGGCGGATGTATAGCCTTTGTCATGAATCTGCTGATGCGACCGCTTGAGGCGTTGTGGATTAGACTCTGGAAAAAGCATGAAGCGGCAGGGAAGAGGAGTGCGCGTCCTGTCTGCCTCGTCATAAGCTCGCTTATCGTTTTCGGTGCGGTAATTGCGGTGCTTTTCATTGTCATTCCGGAAGTGGCAAGGACAACCGGAAGTATCATAGATATGCTTCCGCAGTATTTCGATAATCTGAAAAAATGGTGGGAGAAACTCTCGGAAACGCTTGCGGGTTATTCGATTGTGCTTCCCGAAATCGATTTCGGTCAGAGCGAACTTGTCGGTAAGCTTGCGGGAATAATTTCGCAGGGCGGGCAGGCGGTTCTTGATAAGACGGTAAATATAACCAAGGGACTTTTTG
>CALBLD010000052.1 GCA_937895775.1 uncultured Clostridia bacterium | reverse complement strand
CGGCATATACCGTTTTTGCCGGAACATACCTTGTTTCCTGCACCGGATTCTTCGCGCTTTACAAATACGGAAGCCCGAACGGCGCGATACTGCTCGGATCGTCGCTTGCGATTCTTCTGGCGGGCGGCGCATGTATCGCAATAGGAGTGTTTGTCTCGTCGCTTACCGAGAATCAGCTTGTTGCCGCACTTGTGACGATGGCGGTAATTATACTTTTCGTGCTTACCTCGGCGTTCAACCGCTATATCGACAGCTATGTTATACGGACGGTGCTCAGTTGGTTTTCGCTTATGGAGAGACTTACGAACTTTACATACGGCTATTTTGACGTAAACGCACTTGTGTATTATATATCACTTTCGTTTGTGTTCCTTTTCCTTACCGTGCGTGTGTATGAAAAACGCCGCTGGGCATAATTTTCGCAACCCCGGTGAAAAGTCGAAAGGAAATCAACTGTATGAAAGAAAAAAGAAAGATACTCAGCCGTTCGCTTGCGGCACTGGTGACGGCAGTTACCGTCGTCGCCGTACTGCTTTTAAATGTTCTTCTGTCCGCCTTTGTGGGCGACAGAGCGGTGATTGATCTTACAAACGAAAGATTCAACCGTATCTCGGATGAGTCGAAAGGCATGCTCAAGGATCTTGATCCGGACGAAAATAATTTTACGATATATTTTCTGGCGGATAAGGACGAGCTGCAATCGACCGAGCTCGGATATTCGGTTTCGGGCGGGGGATCGGAGGACAGCCTGTGGGGTATGAAGTATGTGTATGAACTCGCAAAAGTCTTTGCGGAGAATTACAGCTTCGTATCGGTAAAGCTTCTCAATATAAAGAAGGATGCCGATAAGCTGGAGCAGTTCAGAACGACGGTCGGAACGAAGCTGACAAAGCAGGATGTAATTATCGACAACTATACCTACGAGACCGACAGCAACGGAAACGCGATCAGGGATGAAAACGGCGAACCGGTCATGCATCACAATTTCAGAGTGTGCAAACGTGATTCGTTTTTTGTGTTCGATTCCGGGACATCGCGCGTTTATGCCTTTAACGGCGATCTGAGATTTACATCGACAATACTTTCTCTTGCCGGCAAAAACCCGACAGTGTACTTCGTTTCGGGACACGGCGAGGAGATCGGAGACGAATCGACGCTTGATGCATCGATGAATTCGGATTACGGCAAGGCGACCGCTCTGCGTGATCTTTTCTTCAGAGCGGGATTTGTAACAAAGAAAATAAATCTCGAAACCGAGTACGAAACACTTTTCAGGGACGACAGCGCAAGAATCCTTGTTATATACGGTCCGAAGACCGATTATAAGGGAGCGTATGACGGCGGCGTTGATGAAATTGCCGCAGTGCGGAAATTTCTCAACGGAATCGACCATAACGCAATGGTGTTTCTTGACAATACCGAAAATCCGCTCTCAAATCTTGAGGAATTTGTCTCGGATTATTTCGGAATAAATGTCGATAAGTCAATCGTAAAGGATAACGGGGCGAACAGCCTGTCCTCCGACGGATATACATTCATTTCGGACTATGAGACCGATCAGTACAGCATCGGTACCAATCTGACGGCACCCTTTTCGAATCTTGAATCAAAGCCGATGGCTGTTTTCGAAAATGCGAGAACCTTTACCATTCTGCCCGCTTTTTCGCAGAACGGAGGCTTCTACGACGACAGCACGGTAACGACCACCGGCGCGGTCTTCCGCGCACCCAAAAGCTCGGTGGCGATTGAAGACGGGAAGCAGGTTGCCGATTTCGGCAGCGAAACTCCGGCGGCACTGATGGCACTTTGTCTTACCGACCGTTTCGACGAAAAGAGCAATGAGATAGAGGGTTATATGCTCTTCTGCGGAACGAGCGATTTCGCGGCGGATAAGTATGTCAATTCGGCATCTTATTGCAACGCCGATATTCTTTACTATACGATGAGACTGATGGGCAGGGAAAACGTACCTTTCAGTATAGATTTCAAGGTGATTGAGGGACAGGCACTTGAGAATATCTCAAGCGGAGAGGCGACCGGGCTTACCGTTTTGCTCTGCACGCTTGTTCCCGCTGTCATGATCGTACTCGGAACCGTTGTGTTTGTCAAGAGAAGACACAGATAAGGAGAAATGACACAATGAACTTTTTGAAAAAAAGAAATTTCAGATACGGATCATTGGCGGTCCTCCTTACCGTTTCGGTAATTGCCGTGGTCGTTGCGGTCAATCTGATAGTTTCGACGCTCGCAACGAATTTCGGATGGTATTTCGATATGACTTCCGAAAACATGTACGAGCTGTCGGACGAGAGCAAAAAACTGCTTGACCGCGTTGACAAAAACAGTGATGTCACCGTTTATTTTCTGACCGAGCCGGACAGACTGACCTCCGGCGTTCAGTCGTCAAATTACTTCGGACAGGCGACTGCGTGGGGAATGAAGCCGATACATGAGATAGCAACCGAAATATCCGAGAGCTATCCGTTTGTTAAGATCGAGTATCTGAACTATGCGAAAAATCCTCAGAAACTGCGGGAGATAACAGGTAAGGATTATGACGGTATAACCTTCCAGAGTACACAGATTATCGTTGACAGCGTGAGTCGGACGACCGGTCAGGACGGAACCGTCTACGATACCGCACATAATTACAGAATATTCAGCAGGGATGCCTTTTACACCTTCGGAGAC
>CALBLD010000051.1 GCA_937895775.1 uncultured Clostridia bacterium | reverse complement strand
AAATAATGTGCGACGTTCTTATCGCACTTTCGCTCCCCGCGCTCTGGGGAGTATACAAATTCGGTCTGCGCGCGCTCATTCTCATGGTGATCTGCGTCGGATCATCGGTATTCTTCGAATGGGCTTTTGAAAAGCTTGCCCGTCGGAAAAACACGACAGGCGATCTGTCGGCAGCGGTTACGGGTCTTATGCTTGCGCTCAATCTCCCGGTCTCTCTTCCGTTTTACATGGCGGTTGAAGGTTGTCTGTTTGCGATAGTCGTTGCAAAGCAGGTGTTCGGCGGGATCGGAAAGAACCCGTTCAATCCGGCACTCAGTGCGAGGGTTTTCCTTTGCCTCGCCTTCCCGAGCGCAATGACCGCCTTTACAAAGGCGGGCGCGCGGCTTATGTTTTTTGCGTCCTCCGCAAAAGTCGACGCAATATCGGCGGCAACTCCGCTTTCCTCTTTCAAACAAGGGACGCTTTGCGCGGAATCGGTACTTGATCTCTTCATCGGCAACAGTGCGGGAGCGATCGGCGAGGTATCCTCCTTTCTGCTTCTGATCGGAGCGGCGTATCTGCTTTTCAGAAAGGTCATAAGCTGGGAAATTCCGACCGCATATCTCGGAACGGTCGCACTTTTTGCCCTTGTTTTTCCGCGTATCGGCGGGGCGGACCGTCTCTCCAACATGACGCTTGAGCTTTTATCGGGCGGACTCATATTTGCCGCATTTTTCATGGCGACCGATTATGTAACCTCCCCGGTAACCAAGGTCGGGCGTCTGATCTTCGGTGTCGGCTGCGGTCTTATTACGGTATTCATCCGCAGATTCGGCGGATATGCCGAGGGTGCGTCGTTTTCGATACTTATCATGAATTCGCTTGTCAGCTTCATAGACAGATATACCGCTCCGAGGATATTCGGCAGGCGCAAAAGGAAGGAGCGCGAAAAAAATGTCTGAAAGAAAATCGATCCCGACAATTCTGTATGTACTGAAGATAACCCTTCCGCTTCTTGTGATCTGCTCGGTTACCGCCGCCGCAGTTTCGCTTGTCTATGCATTCACCTACAAAAAGGCGGAGCAGAACATGAATGTCCTTGAGCAGTCGGCAATCTCGGGCATTTTCGGCAAAAACATCGAATGTACGGGCGAAAGCAATCTGTCGGGCGGAAACTCTGTAATATACAGGATAAGCAGATCGGGAGAGTCGGTCGGATACTCTGTAAAAACAACTGTCGCAGGCTTCGGCGGCGACATGGAAATACTTGTCGGATACGGCAATGATCTCGCTATTATCGGAATATCGGTGCTGTCACATTCCGAAACGCCGGGACTCGGCGACCGCATTGACGGCGAGTACAAAAATCAGTACATCGGAAAGAAGGGTGAGCTTGCGCTCGGAACCGACATTGATGCGATCGTCGGCTCCACCATAAGTTCGTCCGCCCTTATTTCTGCGGTCAACACGGCAACAGCCGAGCTTACCGCAACGATCGGAGGCACAAAGTGAAAAAGAAAAACAATTACAAAAAAATCTTTGCCGACGGTCTTATAAAAAAAATCCGACCTTCGTACAGCTTCTCGGAATGTGTCCGACACTTGCCACAACAACTTCATTCATCAACGGCATAGGCATGGGACTTGCGGCGACAGCCGTTCTGATCTGCTCGAATTTTCTCATTTCCCTGCTCCGCAAATTCATTCCGTCCCCCGTCCGCATTGCGGCGTACATCATAATCATATCCGGGTTTGTGACTGCGGTTGAGCTGTTCATGAAAGCATACGTCTTTTCGCTCTATCAGTCGCTCGGACTGTTCATACCGCTCATCGTGGTAAACTGCATTATTTTTGCACGTGCGGAAGCCTTTGCGTCCAAAAATTCTCCGCTTCCGTCGGTCGCCGACGGACTTGCGACAGGGCTTGGATTTACGGGCGCACTCGGGATTATCGGTTTCGTCCGCGAGCTGATCGGCACCGGGAAAATCCTCGGTCACGACATCACCTTCGGCGTGTACGAGCCTGCTTTCTTCTTTGTTCTTCCGGCGGGTGCGTTCATCACGCTCGGTTTCATAATTGCGGGAGTGCGTCGTATCTCCGATGTCATTGCCGAAAGAAAGCTTCGGGCAAAGGAGGATAAAAACAAATGAGTTTCACATCCGTCCTTCTGCTGATGTTTTCCGCAATCCTTATCGACAATTTTATTTTTTCGAAATTCTACGGATGCTGTCCTTTTCTCGGGGTGTCCAAAAATCCGTCAACGGCACTCGGAATGGGTGCGGCGGTTACATTTGTTATGACCGTTTCGTCGGCGGCGACATGGCTCGTCTACAAATATCTGCTGGTCAGATTCGGGCTTGAATATCTGCGCACGATGGCATTCATCCTTGTGATTGCCGCAATAGTCCAGCTTATCGAAATGTTCCTCAAGAGATTTGTCCCCGCGCTCTACCGATCGCTCGGCATATATCTGCCGCTCATCACGACCAACTGCGCGGTTCTCGGAGCGGCACTCACCAATGTACAGAGGGGATACAACCTTATCGAATCGATATGCTTCGGGTTCTCCGCCGCCGTCGGCTTTACCCTTGCTATTCTGCTCTTTTCGGGCGTCCGTGTGCGGCTTGAAAATGCCGATCCGCCGAAATGCTTCAAGGGCTTCCCGACAACGCTTATTGCCGCCGGACTGCTCGCCATGGCTTTCGCCGGCTTTTCCGGCGTCCGTTTCGGATAAGCGGAGAAAGGAGCATTATAAAAAATGAACACAGAGATGATAATTATTCCGGTTATTATTTTTGCCTCGCTCGGGCTTGTCTCGGGGATTCTGCTTGCGGTAGCGTCAAAGCTGTTCGCGGTAAAAACCGACGAGCGGATACCGATGATAACCGACGCTCTTCCGGGCGCAAACTGCGGCGGATGCGGTTTTTCGGGATGCGGTGCGCTTGCCGAGTCGATAGTCAAAGGAGAGGCAAAATGCAACGCATGCTCGGTCGGCGGCGATGCCGTTGCCGCAAAAATTGCCGGAATTATGGGAACAGATGCCGAAAAAACAGTGAAAAAACGTGCATTTATCGCTTGTTCCGCCGATTCGACAATTGCAAAAAAACAGTGCGACTACGAAGGAGCCTACGACTGTCTTGCCGCATCGGTCACCGGAGGTGAAGGTGCATGCAGATACCGATGTCTCGGCTACGGAAACTGTACAAAAGCATGCGCATACGGTGCGATCTCGGTCAAAAACGGCGTTGCCGTGATCGATTCCGAAAAATGTGTCGGATGCGGTGCCTGCATCGAAAAATGTCCGAGAAAACTCATCCGCCTGCTCCCTGCCGACAGATCGGTCTTCACGGTCGGCTGTTCATCAAGGGACAGAGGTGCAGATGCATCAAAGGCATGCGGCATCTCCTGCATCGGATGCGGGATATGCGCAAAAGTCTGCACATCGCAGGCGATATCGGTAATTTCGAATCTTGCCGTTATTGACCCCGAAAAGTGTACCGGATGCGGTACCTGCGCCGAAAAATGTCCGCGGCACATAATTATCCGCGTCTGACCCTCAAAAAAAGCACTGCCGCTTTGATCTTAACGATCAAAGCGGCAGTATTTTTGTTTTATTTGATTATATCCGGTCTGGTAATCAGAATAAAGGATGAATCCCACGGATCAAAAACCTTTGTTCCGAGTGAGTTGTACACAATTCCGTTTTCCGAATGAAAATCCTTATTGCGCGGCGATACGCTCACGCCTTCGAGTGACAGGCAGTTGATAAACATAAACCTGAACGGAACGCCTATCTCTCCGTCCCTGTCGATATCTCTTTGCTGTTCAACCTCTTTACGATAGAGTGAAGTGCTGTAATTCTGTCCGTTGAACGAATCGACAAATCCGGCTGTGAGAGTGGACGGCAATACGACATTTCTCAGCTTTTCGCAGTCCGAAAATGCTCCCGCCGATATCCGACGCACACCCTCCGGTATTGTTACCGACGTGAGACTGCGCACAAGTGTTCCCTTGAATGCGCCGTCATGAATCTGTTCGAGTGCAACGCCTCCGAAGGAGGACGGTACACTGATCTCCTCGCAGTTTGTCGAAACGGAATAAAGTCCGCCGCTCTTTACAAGATAGTTCACATACTTTATCCTCTCGGTCGGCTCATCGACGCCGTACAGCTTTATTTTCGGAACAGTGCCGTCGGTATCGTTTTCAAGTCCGGAGAATTTAAACACAAACATGAAATTCTCATACATTCCCGCAGTCAGCTTTCCGTCGCTCGCAAGACCGATGTAAAAAGACAGCGTAAGATCCGCGCAATCGGCGGGGCAGACATATGAATGAAGAAGATCGGTTGTTCCGTCGGCGCGTATGCCGAACAGCTCGCACACCGTCGGGTACTGTCCGCCCGACGGGAAAGTATAGCTGACAGCCGAAGGAATTTTTCTGCTTCCGGCACCGGCAATTACACGTATGTCGCCGCTGTATCTGCCGTTATCTGCCGAATAGGTCATCGAACGGTTGCGGCTTTTTTCCTTCAGTCCGATCGGCGACAGATAATTCATTGCATCATTATCGGCAAATTCTCCGGTTCCGCCCGAGTTTATGAATCCGCCGTCGCTTCCGCCGTTCATGAAATGGTTCATATTGAATTCCCCGCTTGCGATGGGGTCTTCCGTTTTCGGCGGAATGGGCTTGTCGGGCTTACGCGTGGTTGTTGTTACGGTCGTGACAGAGGGCTTACGTGTATCCGCAACCGTGGTTGCGGGCGCATAGCCTCCGGTCGTATCCGCAGATGCGGGCGGAGTTACCGGGTTGTCAGACGACACCACCTTCGCAAAGATGAAAACGGCGAGCAAAAGCGAGCAGAGGCAGGCTGACAGCATGATTCCCGCAAGAACCGGTTTCGGCTTGCGTATTTTTTCGATACACTTGCCGTAAAGGGTATAATTACCCGGCTCATCCTTCATATCGGGGATTTCCGCAAGCTTTTCCTTTGCGTAAAGGTCAAATCCGGCTTTGAGAAGCCGATCAAATTCTTTTTCATTATTTTCGGTCTTTTTAGCCATCGTTGTTCTCCTTCCATCTTTTGAGTAATATCGTTCTGCCGCGCTCGATCTGTTTGCGGACGGTAGACGGCGATCTGCCGACTATTTCGGCTATTTCGTTTGCATTGAGTCCGTTTACATAGCAGAGCGCAAGCACGTCTCTGTATTTTTCGGGGAGCTGTTTTATATATGTCACCATTCTCTGCGCACTGTCCTTTGCCGCGATCTTCTCGGTAAAATCGCCGTCCGGGGAGATAAGATCAAATGCGTCGTCATAAATCAGGTTGCTTTTTCTGCTTCTGAGCATATCTATCGCCTTATGACGGGCGGTCTCGGTCACATAATAATAGATCCGGAATTCCTCCATCTGCGAAAGGAGTTCGATATGATTCGACAGCGATATGAACGCTTCCTGAACGGCGTCCTCGGCATCCTGTCGGTTTTGCAGAACCGAAAACGCAACATATTCCATCTGACGGTGGTAATCATTGAAGATCCTGTCAAAGACAGTTCCCTTGTGTACCCCGTCCGGAGATACGGTAATCTGCATTTTTAGAACGTCCTTTCATAGTTTGATAGACCTGCGGCAATCCGCACGGGATGATGCCATTTTCCGACTCACACAATAAGACGAGACAAGTCGGTCATGTGTGACACTTTTTTAAAAAATTTTTATAAAATTTTTTAATTGCCCGATTTGTCCGTTTTTCGGGCTTTTCCGGTCGAAAAAAGTATACAGGTTTATTTTACCACACTTTTTTTCGCCTGTCAACACCTGCCGCAAATCATAACCGTCGACCGTTGTAATCCTGCGCCCCGCCTTTCGCAGAGTTTTCGTTGTTATAGACTGATTCGTAAATTTATGATATAATATTTTTGATCTTACCTAACATTTTCATAAATGTAGCGACTATATAGGTGAAAGCATTGATCAATCGCTTGGAGAAACAAATGAAAAAAAATGACTTGCTGAATTTTTTTGACGACAACTTGCTTGATAAGCTGTTTGGCTTTTGTTATGCAAGAACAAATGACAGTTACGAGGCAGAGGAACTGTGTTCCGATATTATCTATGCTCTCGTAAAAAACGCACACAGCGACGGAGAGATCGAAAGTGTATATCCGTTTATCTGGAGAGTGGCGCGCAACATTTATGCAGACTTTGCAAACAATCGAAGAAAACACGCGGAAGCCGTCTGTGAAGGCGACCCGGAAGAAATCTTATCCGGTGTCGCGGAAGAGGACACTTCGGATGATACCGAAGAATTATTAACTTCCGTATACCGCAGAATTGCTTTTTTAACAAAGGCGCATCGTGAAGTAATGATAATGTTCTACATAGACGGTCTTTCCACTGCTCAGATAGCCAAGGCGCAGGGAACAAGTGAAGGAGCCGTTCGGCAAAGGCTCTTTTCGGCAAGACAAAAGATTAAAAGTGAGGTAGACGAAATGGGAGAAACTTATAACAAACCCTTAGCACTTGATAAAATTGATTACGTGATCTGGGGAACGGGCAATCCTGCATGGGGAGATCCCCGTAACGTATGTACGAGAATGTTCTCAAAGCATATCGTATGGCTTTGCCGCAAGAAGCCGATGAGTGCTTCCGAAATTGCGAAGAAACTGAATGTTCCCACAATTTATGTTGAAGAAGAACTTGAAATTCTCCGCAAAGGAGAAAACGGCAGGTACGGTTTACTTCGCCGTCTGGAAAACGGCAAATACGCGCTTAATTTCATATTGCTTGACAAGGATGTGTTTGAAAGTGCCAATACAATTTACAAAGAGCAATTACCAAAAATCTGCGAAACCATAACCGACTACATTGAAAAACATAAAGCCGAATATCTTTCTTTCCCGTATCTGAACAAGAAAGTCGATATGAATCTTATTCTTTGGCAGCAGATATTTCATATTTCGGATACATTCTCCTGTTGTGTTGAGTGTGCTCTGAAGAAAAATCATTTTGCCGGAATCAAGACAACGGATCGTCCGTTCAGCGTGTTCGGATATGTGGATAACGGCAGGTATTACGGCGGCGGTTGGGACGGCGTTGACGCACAGAATGTGTGCGGCTTCTCTGATGTTCATCTTGACAATATCTACATTACACGCATTAAAAAGCACTTCAGCTGCGGACTCAATGTGTCTAATGATGTTCAGATTCAGCTTGCACTCCGTGCCATTGACGGTCTTGATATTACATCGCTTTCCGAAAAAGAAAAAGAGCATGCGGCGAAAGCTGTTGAGTGCGGATATTTGTACCGTGACGGTAGTATGCTTTATACCAAGATTCTTGTAAATGCACTTTCCGACAGAGACAGGCTGTTTGATATCAGTAATGCTTTGCAGAACGGATATTTCGATGCAGACGCCGGGATTGTTGCGGCAAAAATTGCGGAACTTATCAAAAAATCCGTTCCCGACTATCTTCTCGGAGAATGGAGACTGGCAAATAACCTTGCAAGTCTGCCCGTCCTTGACGCGGTTGTCGAATGTCTTATTGAAAAAGGCGTATTGACGCCTCCCGCCGACGGTATTGGTGCGGAAGGTTGTTGGATGAGTGTTGAAAAATAAAACGAATACCGTTTAACATAAGAAGCGGGACCGTCGGAAAATCCGACGATCCCGCTTTTGCCTCGTATCAGGCACCCAGTTCTTCCCTGCGGTACTGAAGAGTATAGAGCTGATAATATTTGCCGCCCGCCGCAAGAAGTTCTTCGTGACTTCCCTGCTCGATAATCCTGCCGTGCGACAGGACGATAATTTTATCGGCGTTTCTTATCGTTGACAATCTGTGCGCAACTACCAGCATCGTTCCGATATTTCTCATACGCGTGAGGCTGTCCTGTATCAGCAGTTCGGTCTCGGTATCGATATTTGCGGTCGCTTCGTCAAGTATCATCACCGACGGCTTATGGATAATCGCGCGCGCAAACGAGAGAAGCTGACGCTGCCCTGCCGAGAAGTTATTGCCTCTCTCACCGACAGGCTCGTCAAGACCGTGATCCAGTCTCGATATGAACCGATCGGCATTGACATATCTGCACGCCTGCATGATCTCATCATCAGATACATCTTCCTTGCGGAGCAGTATATTGCTTCGTATCGTTCCGGAAAAGAGGAAAACATCCTGCAGCATCTGACCGAAATGTCTTCTCAGCGAGGCGGTGCTGATCTTTCTTATATCAATTCCGTCAATGAGTATCTCGCCCTTCTGAAACTCGTAATTTCTGCATATCAGCGACAGTATCGTGGTCTTTCCCGACCCGGTCGATCCGACGAAGGCGACCGTTTCATGCGGCATGACATGGAACGACACCCCTTTGAGTACCCATTCGCCTTCCTTATATGCAAACCAGACATCGCGGAATTCTATCTCTCCTCTGACGCTGTCAAGTTCGATCGCATCCGGCGCGTCGGTCATTGACGGCTTTTCGCCCATTACCGAGAACACCTTTTCCGCCGACGCAAACGCCGATTGCAGCCAGCTGAACTGTTCGGCGAGGCTCTGTATCGGTGTAAAGAATTTGGATATATACATATAGAATGTAATTACGGTTGCCGCGTCTATCGTCTGTCCGAGAAAAGTCGTTTTGTCGATATATCCCTTGCCGCTGAGATAAAACAGGCAAAGTACCGAGCTGATATACAGCATATAAACAAGCGGTCTGAATACCCCGAAAATGAATATCTGCTGTTTTTTTGCTTTGCCGAGAGCACTGCTCTTCTCGGCAAATTCAGCCATCTTTGCGTCCTCGCGGTTGAAAATCTGCGTGATCTTTATTCCCGACAGATTTTCGGACAGATATGTGTTTATATCTGTGGTGCGATCCTTGACCTTGCGGTATGCGCGACGTGAAAATTTTCTGAATATAACGGTAAACAGAACTATGAACGGGACAAAGCAGAGTACCATCAGCGTAAGCTCATAGTTCAGACAGAGCATTGCGACGAAAATGCCGATAATTACGAAAACATTCTTGCACAGGTTCACGAGCAGGTTCGTAAACATCATCGATATTGCATTCGTGTCATTCGTAACACGTGTGACAAGCTTTCCGACCGGGATCTTGCTGAGCTGATCGTGGGATAGCGATTCGATATGAACAAACAGATCCTCTCTGATCCCCGACACAATCTGCTGACCGGTTTTCTGGAGAATTATCGCCTGAATATATGTACATACGAGCGAAAAGATCACGATCGACGCATATATTGCGACCGAAAAGTAAAGGAAAGATATATCCTTTCCGTCGGTAAGTGCCTTTTCCATCTGACCGATGATTATAGGCGAGACGATGTCGTATGCGATCGAAAAAATCATAAGCATTCCGATCGCGGCAAAACGCCATGCATACGGCTTTGCATAGACAAGCAGTCGTCTTGTGATCTCGCTGTCCTTCATGTTGCGGTCAAAACCCATCGACTGCTTTTTATCCTTGACAAAGCCATAGGCGAGAACGAGAACAAGCGAGATCGCTCCTATGATCGAACCCACGAGAATAAGCGGGTAGTAATTATACATTCCGGTTCCCTCCCTCGTCACTGTCGTTTTCAAGTTTCTGAAGATCGACCGCCCTGCGGTACTCCTCACAGTCTGCGTAAAGCTCGCTGTGCTTTCCGACGGCGATCACCTTTCCGTCATCGATAAATATGATTTTATCGGCATCCTCGACTGTTGATATACGGTGCGCGATAAGTATCGTTGTCATTCCGACACGGCTTTTTGCAAGATTTTCAAGGATAACCTTTTCGGTCTTGGTATCGACCGCCGATACCGAATCGTCAAGTATGAGTATCGGAGCATTTTTCAGCAGTGCGCGGGCTATCGATATACGCTGTTTCTGCCCGCCCGAAACGGTTACGCCGCGTTCGCCGAGAACGGTTTCATACTGCTGTGAAAACCCGGATATGTTATCATGAATATCGGCAAGACGTGCGTATTTTTCGACCTCCGCGATATCGGCATCTCCCTTTGCGAACGCAATATTGCGTTTTATCGATTCCGAAAAAAGGAAGTTGTCCTGCGGAACGTATGCGCAGGCGGCGCGCGCCGCGGTTATCGGGATATCGTTCACATCATGACCGTCAATGAAAATACAGCCGTCGGCAACATTGTATGTACGCAGTATAAGATCGACTATCGTTGTCTTTCCGCAACCGGTCTTGCCGACTATTCCGACAAATTCTCCGGCGTTTATTTTAAAGTTTACATCCGACAAAACGTCAAATTCTCCGTCCGGGTATCTGAACGAAAGGTGTCTGAATTCGATATCGCCTTTTATCGGACCGGGATCGGTAACTCCCGCGCGGTCACACACATCGATCTTTGAATCAAGCAGTTCGCTGATACGCGACAGCGACGCTTTTCCGCGCGATGTCTTTTCGATAAGCATTGCGATCGCCATGACCGGCCAGACTATGGAAGAAAAATATCCTATATACTCTATGAGCTGACCTGCATCAAAGCCGCCGGTATAGACAACATAACCGCCGTAACCGATTATGACGCAGATAACCGACTCTATCGCCAGCGTAATCATGACATCAAGTATCACCGATATTTTCGTATAGGCGACATTTGCGTCCTCGTTTTTGCGGTTCAGTGTTCTGAAAGCTCCGAGTTCCTTTGCCTCCTTGACAAACGCCTTTATGACGGCAATTCCCGAAAAGCTCTCCTGCGAAAAGTCGGACAGATCCGAAAACGCCTCCTGACGTTTTTCCCACTTCTTTGTCATGCTCTTTCCTATTATATTACCGATAACGAACATAAATATCATCGGGATCATCGAAAGACAGGTCAGCAGAATATTCATCCGCCACATCTTCACGAAAGCAAGCACGCCGAGGAGCAGTGCGTCGAAAAACATCAGCACACCGTCGCCGAAACATTCCTGTATTGTCTCAAGATCGTTGGTATACAGACTCATAAGTCCGCCGACCTTGTTCTTCTGATAATATGAAGCCGAAAGTTTTCTGCTGTGATCGAACATCTTACTGCGCAGATCGGTCTCGACGGCTATCGCCGATCCGAAAAAGCAGACACGCCACAAAAATCTGCCGACGACCATGACAACTATGGTTACAATGAGCGGCAGGCAGACATGGTCAAGAAGAAGCTCCACATTAAAAGGAAGTATTTTGCCGTCAATAACGACATCGGCACCGCCGAGTCCGTTGATAATTATACGGTAAAACTCGGGTAGTTTAAGCTGGAAATAATCAACCAGAACAAGTGCGATTATTCCGAGAAGCATTGTCGGTGCATAGCGCAGATAGTATTTGTTGATATATTTTCCGAAAATCAAATAATCATCTCCCTGACCGTTTATTGCGCATTAGTTCTTATTATACTACCAAAAGCGAAAAATGTCAATAAAAATCCCGCACATGGTCGGTAAAACCGCATATACTGTCGGCACGTCAAAAAAATTTCGGTTTTTTGACGAAAATCAAAAATAACTATTGATTTTCGGGTTATAGTGTGATATAATGTCCAATATTTTATTTGCTTGAGAGGAGAAGCATAATGAAGAACACAAGAAAAACGCTGAAAATTCTGCTGTCGGTGCTTGTTGCCGCATCAACTCTGCTGACACTGTTTTCATGGAATCTG
>CALBLD010000050.1 GCA_937895775.1 uncultured Clostridia bacterium | reverse complement strand
CCGGTGAGTCGGGGAAGCGTGCGGTCGTTCTTTGCGGCGGTACCGGATGCCTTTCTTCGAATTCTGCGGAAATAAGAAAAAAATTCGAAAGACTTGTCGAAGAGAACGGGCTTTCGGACAAGGTTACCGTAAACCCGGTCGGATGCTTCGGATTCTGCTCACAGGGTCCCTTTGTAAAGATATATCCCGAGGACACTCTCTACAGACTCGTAAAGCTTGAGGATGTAGAAGAGATCGTGGAAAAGGATCTGATCGGCGGCGAAGTTGTCGAAAGACTTCTTTATGTCGATCCCTCAACAAAGCAGAAGGTCGCAAAGCAGGACGATATCAACTTCTATAAAAAGCAGGTTCGTATCGCACTGCACGGCTGCGGTTCGATCGACCCCGAGAATATTGATGAGGCACTCGGTGCCGGTGCATTCCGCGGACTTGTGAACGCACTTAAGATGGATCGTGCCGATGTCATAAAGCAGGTGCTTGATTCGGGACTGCGCGGCAGAGGCGGCGGCGGATTCCCGACCGGCAGAAAATGGCAGTTTGCATATGCTCAGCCGGACGGCGAGAAGTATGTCGTATGTAACGGAGACGAGGGAGACCCCGGCGCGTTCATGGACCGCTCTATCCTTGAGGGAAACCCCCTTGCAGTTATAGAAGGTATGATGATCGCGGGATATGCAATCGGCGCACAGAACGGCTATTTCTATGTCCGTGCAGAATATCCGATCGCCGTCAACCGTCTGAAGATCGCAATCCGTCAGGCAGAGGAACTCGGACTTCTCGGAGATAATATACTCGGAACGGGATTCTCCTTCCGTGCTCATATCAGACTCGGCGCGGGCGCGTTCGTCTGCGGCGAGGAAACGGCACTTCTCAACTCGATTGAAGGCAAGAGAGGTATGCCCCGTCCCCGTCCTCCGTTCCCGGCAGTCAAGGGTCTGTGGCAGTGTCCGACTATCGTCAACAATGTCGAAACGCTTGCGTGCGTTCCTTACATACTCCGCAACGGTGTCGAAGAGTTCATAAAGTACGGTACCGAAAAGTCGAAGGGAACCAAGGTGTTCGCTCTCGGCGGCAAGGTCAATAACGTCGGACTTGTCGAGGTTCCTATGGGAACAACACTCCGCGAGCTGATTTACGATATCGGCGGCGGAATTCCGAACGGTAAAAAATTCAAGGCAATACAGACCGGCGGTCCTTCGGGCGGTTGTCTCACCGAAAAGGATCTCGATGCCGAGATCGATTTCGATAACCTCGTTGCAAAAGGCTCAATGATGGGTTCGGGCGGAGCCATCGTAATGGATGAAGATAACTGCATGGTTGATGTCGCCAAATTCTATATGGAATTTATCTGCGACGAATCCTGCGGAAAGTGTTCGCCCTGCCGTATAGGCACAAGAAGACTTCTCGAATATCTCAATAAGATAACCGAGGGTAAGTCCACAATGAAAGACCTTGAAGAGCTTGAAGAGCTTGCCGAAACGATAAAGGTCGGATCGCTCTGCGCACTCGGACAGACTGCCGCAAACCCGGTTCTTTCGACGCTTACCCACTTCCGTGACGAATATGTTGCGCATATAGTCGATAAGAAGTGTCCGGCACATGTCTGCAAGAAGCTTATGCAGTATCATATAGACAGGGATAAGTGCCTCGGATGCGGTCTCTGCGAAAGACAGTGTCCCGTAAACGCAATAGCAAAGACCGACTATGTGGCTCCGAAACATAAGCTGCCGTCACGTGAGATCGATATGAACAAGTGTATCAAGTGCGGTATGTGTATAGCTTCCTGTAAGTTCAAGGCAATCGAAAAGAAGTAAGGGGGAAATGCAGATGTCAAAGATAAATATAAAAATTGAGGGCGTCCCCTATCAGGTGGATGCCGGACTTACGGTACTTGAAGCCGCAAGAGAATGCGGTTATGAAATTCCTTCTCTCTGTACATATAATCACGGGGAGTGCAATCAGGGTTCCTGCCGTGTATGCCTCGTTGAGGCAACCGGAGCGCGCGGACTTGTTGCGTCATGCGTTTATCCGATAAATGAGGGTATGGAAATCACAATATCTTCTCCCAAGGCAGTTGCCGCACGCCGCGCATCGGTTGAGCTTCTTCTTTCGAATCACTCCATGAAGTGCCAGCAGTGCGATAAGAACGAGAAGTGCGAACTTCTTCATGTCGCAAGACTTACGGGCGCAAGAGAGGATATGTATGAAGGAGCGAAGACTCCCACCACTCTCGACCGTCTCACTCCGTCGATCGTAAGAGATACATCAAAGTGCGTACTCTGCGGAAGATGCGTTGCAAGATGCGCAAATGCACACGGCGAAGGCGTGCTTTCATTCCAGAACCGCGGATTCAGGACAATTGTCGGACCTGCCGAAAACAGATCGTTTGCAAATTCTCCCTGTATCATGTGCGGTCAGTGCGTAAGCGTATGTCCTACCGGCGCGCTTATGGAAAAGAGCGAAATAGACAGAGTCGATGAAGCCTTCAGGGCAGGAAAATATGTTGTTGTCCAGACCGCTCCCGCAGTGCGCGCGGCTCTCGGCGAAGAATTCGGTATGAAGATCGGTACACCCGTGACCGGTAAGATGGTTGCTGCACTCAGACGTCTCGGATTCAAAAAAGTATTCGATACCGATTATGCGGCTGACCTCACAATAATGGAAGAGGCAACAGAGCTTCTCGGCAGAATAAAGAACGGCGGTGTACTCCCGATGATAACCTCCTGCTCGCCCGGATGGGTAAATTATGCCGAGTATCACTACGGTGATTGCCTCGATCATATATCGAGCTGTAAGTCTCCTCACGAGATGCAGGGCGCGATCCTCAAGCATTATTACGCCAAGAAGATCGGCGTTGCTCCCGAGGATATGTATGTTGTCTCTATCATGCCCTGTACCGCAAAGAAATTCGAAAAGGAAAGAGAACAGCTTAAGACCGAAGGTCTTGCCGATGTCGATGCGGTTCTTACAACAAGAGAACTCGGAAAGCTTATAAAGAGAAGCGGTATAAACTTCACAAAGCTTCCCGATGAGGAATTTGACCGCGATATCGTGGGCGACTATTCGGGTGCCGGAGTAATCTTCGGCGTTACCGGCGGCGTCATGGAAGCGGCTCTTCGTACCGCCGCATTCGTGCTCACAGGCAAAGAGCATGAGGGTGTTGAGTTCAAAGAGGTGCGCGGATTTGACGGTATCAAGGAAGCAACCTTCGACCTCAACGGACTTGAACTGAATGTTGCGGTTGCTCACGGAATGAAGAACGCCAAGGTGCTTCTTGACGATATCCGTGCGGGAAAGAGCAAGTACCAGTTTATCGAGATCATGGGATGCCCCGGCGGATGTATCAACGGCGGCGGACAGCCTTATGTCAGACCCTGCTTCCTGCCCGATGAAGATATCGACATAGTTGATACCTATAAGCAGAAGAGAGCAAATGCACTTTATTCCGAGGATGAGAGACAGACCGTGCGTCAGTCGCATAACAACCCTCAGATAAAGGCACTTTACGATGAATTTCTCGGTGAGCCGAATTCGCATCTTGCACATGAGCTTCTTCATACAAGCTATGCGGCAAGAAAGCCGTTCGGCAACTGATAAAACGAAAAAGTCAAAAAAATTCCGATGCATATGCATCGGAATTTTTTATCCAAGTATTGATATCAGTCGTCGTAAGACTTGTTTTTCTTCTTCTTTCTGACTATAACAATCACTGCGGTTGCGGCGGCAACTGCGGCAATGACTCCGCATACGATGTAGATCGTGCTGTTTCCTGTGTCGCTGTCTATCTTCATTTCTTCCCAGAGACTGCTGATAAGATCAAGCGTGTCGTTGTCAAGATTTCTGTAACCGTACTTGTTTATCTGCGATTTGAAATCAAAGCCGTCGGGGTAGAGTATCTTTGCGTCATCGCCGAGATAATCGATGTAATCCTTGTCGTTCTTTACAAGCTCGTTTGGCGTGCCGTAGTAGAGGGTTTCGGCGTTTGCAACTGCGGCATCACGCTGAAGCATGAAGTCAATGAATATTTCGGCAAGCTCTTTGTTCCGGCTCTTGGACGTTACGCACATGACATCGGCAAATACATTTGTAACGGGAGGCTGATAGAAACGCAGATCGACCGATGAATCGGCATTTTCAAGCATTGTAAAATAATCGCCCGCGTAATATGTGCTGATTGCAGCTTCGCCCGATTCCATCTTGTTGAAGATTTCGTCCATGACGTATGCCTGGATAAGCGGCTTTCCCGCCTTGAGATGCTCAAGCGCACGCTTCCATTCGGCGGGATCGGTTGTGTTCACGTCGATTCCGAGATCGTACATCGCAAGTCCGAATGCGTCGCGCGGGTTGTTTATCATGAGAATTTTGTTTGCATATGCCTCGTCCCAGAATATCGACCAGCCTTTTTCCTCAACGACTTCGGGTGATACTACATTTGCGTTGTATATGATTCCGAGTACACCGTAGGTGTAGGGAACGGTGTATTCGTTCTTTTCGTCGTAGTAGAGGCTCTTGAAGTCGTCGCCGATGTTTGCAAAGTTCGGAATGTTATTGAAATCAAGTTTTGCAACAAGACCTTCTTCGATCATTCTGGCTGCCATGTAATCGGAAGGGAAGATCACATCGTAGTCGGAGGCACCGCTCTTGATCTTCGCGTACATATCCTCGTTGCTGTCATAGGTTGTGTAGTTGACTTTTATGGTTTTTCCGTATGTTGCTTTGTAATATTTCTCAAATTCGGCTATTGTGTCATATTCCGAACCGTATTTGCCGTCGGAAATGTAGACTCCCCAGTTGTATACGTTGAGTGTTTCTGTGTCGCTTTTGCAACCGATGAAAGCGACGGAACTTGTGAGTAGGATGGCGAGTATAAGCAGTGACGCAAGTGTTTTTTTCATTTTGTTTCGGATTTTCCCCTTTCGTTGTTTTATTGTACCGCCTTTTTTGCGGTTTTTTCGGCTTTTTTCAGTTGTTTCTTTATTGCACGACGCTTTTTTTCGTCGTCATCGACCTTCAGAATGTTTGAAAGCACGAGAAGTACAAAGACCGCGATGAAAATTATGGTTGACAGAGCAAACATGTCAGGACGGACCGTTTTCTTCGTCATGGTGTAAATGTGGATCGGAAGCGTCTCAAAGCTTGATCCGATGGTAAAATAGCTGATTACAAAATCGTCAAGCGATAATGTGAAGGCTGTGATAAGACCGGAGAGTACACCCGGCATTATCGACGGAAGCTCTACCTTCAGAAATGTCTGGAAGGGTGTACAGCCGAGGTCCATCGCGGCTTCCGATAAGTGCTTGTCCATCTGCCGTATTTTCGGCTGAACAGACAGAATGACATACGGAATGTTGAAGGTGATGTGCGCGATAAGCAGCGTGCCGAATCCGAGAGAACTTCTGCTGCCGACAAGTCCGCCGACAAATGCGAACATAAGCATCATCGATACACCGGTAACGATATCCGGATTCATCATGGGAATGTTTGTGATAAGCATTATCCCCGATTTCAGATATTTGTTGCGGTATGAGTTCAGACCGATGGCGGCGAGCGTCCCGATTATCGTTGCAATGACCGATGACAGCACCGCAAGTATCAGCGTGTTTCTGAGTGCCGCCATTGAATCGGCATCATGGAAAAGCATTTTATACCATTGAAGCGAAAAGCCGGAGAAGACATATGTGCTTGCCGATGAATTGAATGAAATGAGTATCATGACCGCGATCGGCGCATAAAGGAATATGAATATAAGGAGGGTATAGATTCTCGATAAATGTTTCATACGATCATACCTCCCGATTCGTTGCCGTCGGAGAAACGGTTCATGAATGTCATGCAGAACAGAATGAGTATCATAAGCTCAAGCGATATGGCAGCTCCGAAGTTGTAATTGTTCGACAGAAGGAACTGACGTTCGATAGTGTCGCCTATCAGATCGAAATTTCCTCCGCCGAGCTTTTGCGAAATGTAAAATGTCGATATCGACGGTACGAATACCATCGTGACTCCGGATACGATGCCGGATACCGACAGTGGAAGTATTACCTTTGACAGCACCTGCCCGCTGTTGCACCCGAGGTCTCTTGCCGCTTCGATCAGCCTTGTGTCCATCTTGCTCATAACAGTGTATATCGGAAGCACCATGTAGGGCAGATAGCTGTATACCATGCCGAAAATGACCGCACCCGGGGTGTTTATCATCGAAAGTTCGGGAAGTCCCATCGATTTCAGCATGCTGTTGATTATGCCCGCATTGCCGATTATTGACATGAGAGAGTAAACTCTGATGAGAAAGTTCATCCACATGGGCAACATGATAAGCATTATGAGAATTTTCTGGGTTTTGGGACTTGCCTGCGCGATCGAATAAGCAACCGGATATGCGATCACGAGACAGAGAAGGGTGGCAATAAGCGAATAGACCACCGAACGTATGAATACCGACAGATATTGCGCCGAAAAGGCACTTGTCAGATTTTTCAGAGTGAAAGCTCCGCTCCTGTCGGTGAACGCATAGTAGAGAACGAAAATGAGCGGACCGACGATGAATAAGACCGCCCATAAAATGTGCGGAGCGGCGGCAAGCTTGCCGAACAGACCTTTTTTATTCATCTTCGGTCACCTCCGTAACGACCGGAATGTCGGGAGATGACAGAGTGTCCATTTCGTCACTGAAGGTCGAGTAATCGCCGAACATGTCGGAATATTCGGATTTTTTCATGACATGTATTTCATACGGGTCTATCGAAAGACCGATCGTTGCTCCGACTTCGACACAGTCGGTCGATTCGATCATCCATTTGAAATTATCGACGTCTGCGATGATTTCATAATAGTCGCCCTTGAAGGTCGTCTGTGTCACTTTTCCGGTGAGCATGCTTTCGGATACCGGAACAAGATCGATGTCCTCGGGACGTATGACAACATCAACAGGCTCGCCTTTTGCAAAGCCTTTGTCGGTACATTCGAAGGTCTGACCGGCAAACGATACGAGAAAATCCTTCTGCATGATGCCGTCCACGATGTTCGATTCTCCGATAAAATCGGCGACAAATGAGTTTTTCGGTTCGTTGTATATTTCAACCGGCGTACCGATCTGCTGTATTTTACCGTTTGCCATGACAATGACCTTGTCGGACATCGAAAGTGCCTCTTCCTGATCGTGGGTAACATAAATAAAGGTTATCCCGGTGAGACGCTGCATGCTTTTAAGCTCGCGCTGCATGTCCTTGCGCAGCTTGAGATCAAGCGCACCGAGCGGTTCGTCAAGACGCAGAACTTTGGGTTTGTTAACGAGCGCACGCGCTATCGCGACGCGCTGCTGCTGACCGCCGGACAGTGTTGCCGGCGAACGTCGTTCAAATCCGGTGAGGTTGACCATCCGGAGCATCTCTTTGACCGACTTTCTGATTTCATCCTCGGGAAGCTTTTTCAGCCTCAGACCGAAAGCAACGTTTTCATAGACGTTGAGGTGGGGGAAGAGAGCATATCGCTGAAAAACGGTGTTTATGTTCCGCTTGTACGGGGGAACTTCCGCAATGTTGCGGTTCTCAAACATGACAACACCCTCGTCCGGTGTTTCAAATCCTCCGATTATCCGCAGTGTGGTAGTTTTTCCGCATCCCGACGGACCGAGAATCGTAACGAATTCGTTTCCGTGAATGTCGAGATCGATGTGATCGAGTACCGTTTCGCCGTCAAAGGCTTTCGATACCTGTCTTAAACTGATGATTACATTTTCTCCTGACTTATCATACATTTGCCTGACCAATGCTTTTGTCCCACCCGACAAAAGCGTCCTTTCTTTCGAAAAATAAGGTTGATCTGTATACAAAATTTGCCGCTACCCGTTCTGAGTAGCAGCTGCTGTGGATGCCCTTCCGCATGATATATAACAAACCGACTTATTATAGCAAAAACAGTCGGAAAATGCAATAGATTTTCAAAAAAAAATCGGTATTTTTTTGGCTTTTTCGGGGCGATACGATACATTTCGTTCCGCACGGGTTTTTGCCGAAAACGATTGACAAAAATGTCGTTCGGTGCTATAATCACAGAAAAAAGAATCGTTGATACGAAAGGACGCTTTGTTATGAAAATATCAACCGAAATCGGATCGTCGGCAGGCATTGTCGGGGAAAGAAAAGCAGTCGAATACGTTGCGAAGGCAGGCTTTGACGCATGGGATTTTTCCATGTTTGAGATGGCACGGTACGATTGGGCAAACGGAAGAATTGTCGATAACGGTCACCCGCTTCGCTCATCCGAATATCTTGCTTTTGCGAGAGAGCTGAAACAGATCGGACTTGATAACGGAATTGTCTGTAATCAGTCGCACGCACCTTTTCCGGTCAATGTAAAGGAAATACGCGATATGCTCAAACGCTCAATAGAGTGTACTGCCGAGGCAGGCGGAAAAATCTGCGTTATTCACCCGGACAATAACAAAGGACCGGAGGAAAATGCGGAGATGTATTTTGAACTTCTCCCGTTTGCAAAAGAACACGGTGTAAAGATCGCCACCGAAAATATGTGGAACTGGTATCACGGCGACAGTCATGCATCGTTCGCTGCATGTGCGACGCCCGAGAGCTTCAATGCACATCTTGATGCGGTAAATGACGATTTCTTCGTCGCATGCCTTGATATAGGACATGCGGAAATGGAAGGAATGAATACGTCGGCGGCAGAAATGACCTATGCGCTCGGCAGCAGACTCGCCGCACTGCATATCCACGATAACGATAAGCTGCATGATTCGCATCAGATACCGTTTTCGATGAAAGTGAATTTTGTGCCGATTGTAAAGGCACTGAAGGATATCGGATATAACGGATATTTTACGCTTGAGTGCGGTACGTATCTCAGCGGATGCAAATCCGAAGAGGTTCCGCAGCGTCTGAAGGATATGGCTGACGCGGCGCATAAGCTTGCGGATATGTTTGAAAAATGCTGAAACGGATATACGCCCCGAAAGCAGATGCTATCGGGGCGTATGTTTTTTATACCTTTGAAAAAGTGATGTCTATCGATGAAATTCCGGGTTTGAGTGTGAGATCGGTGCAGTAAATGTCAATTGTTTCGGGATTGCCGTCCTTGTCGTTTGAAAAGCTGTGGACGGTGTTTTTTTCTTTTTTGACCGAGATATCGCATACCGATCTGTCAAAATGCAGTGCAATGTCGCCGATTGTGACCGTATCGTCGCATATCTTCGGTATAACAAAGCTGACAAACCGCTCGGTTATCTCCGTGCCGTTGTCGGTATCTAAGCTGTCGGTCATCCTGATATTGTTATCGTCAAAAACAAAAACACGGGTCAGACGATGGAGTTCGGGTATACCGTATGCCTTTGCAAATTCGATTTTTGCAATGCCGTCGGTATACGAAAGCTCTCCGCAGAATTCCTTGCCCGCCTGTTCACCTTTGCCGTTGATTATCGGGACCGAATGACCGAACGAGTTGTTGCATATAAAGCTGTACCTGTGTTCGGGCTGAAAATACTGCTTTGTGTAACGTCCACGTCCCATGTCGCATATCTGCTGTCCCGCATCGGTCGAAATGATGAATGTTCCGACATCGTTGTGATTGTGCGGTTCGTCGTTGTTGCCCGCCTTGCAGGCAAACGAGTATGTCGGGCGATTGATGATAAGCTGTCCCGATTCCTTTGAATAGTGATCCCCGATCTGAATGTCAACCGGAACCGCATCCGGATCGAAATACGTAAATGCACGCAGGTAACCGCAGAACGGAATATTGGCACCCCATAAATAGGTGTATTTATCGAGCAGAATGTGCATTTTGTCGGGGAAGAGCCTGTGCAGATAATGCATGAGGTGAACGGTAATACTTGCCGAAAGTCCCGCGTCCGAGAAGCTGACCGCAGTATTGCCCTTCATGAAACAGCTTTCGGGGTAACCCGCAATCTTTTCGATCTTGCTGTTCGTGAGCAGTTCGGATTTCTTTCCTTCGAATTGGGAAAGCATATCGGCAAAGTAAACATAGAAGCAAAGACCGTACTGAAAGTATGAGAAACCTTCGAGACATCTGCCGTCGTCCGAATAGCCGTCGATAAAATGACCCATCGTGTCAAGAATACGCGGGAGGACTTTTTTGAAACGTTCGGGATCAAGGTACATGTATGAGATACCGACAGAGCCGGAGCAGACCGCCGCCCAGTTGTTGTTGCATTTTTCCCACCAATAATTGCGGCTTTCGTATGAATCGAATATGCGCTTTGTGACGTTTATACGCGCCCTGTATAAAACATGTTCGTCAAGTCTGTCCTCAAGCAGATAGCAGATCTCGCTGAGCGCAAAGCCGGTTTCTGCGGCGAACAGATCTACCATGGTCATGTCGTCCTCGTATTTCCCGGATGTGTGCGCCGGAACCGCCCAGCTGTATTCACTGCATATTCCCCATATAAGATCGTTGACAGTCTTAATGTATTTTTCTTCTTCGGGGTAGAGCAGGGCAAGCATCGCCGCTGCCGACAACAACGTTCTGCGTATGAAATAAGGCTTTTCAAATGACGAACGGTCGCCGTCCCTGTAGTATCTGAATCTGTCGCTGAAAAGGAGCATCGGGGGTGCTTCCACGTATGTGTTTTCATAACATTTTTTTACCATGCGGATAAATCTTGCATAGCGCGGGTCGGCTGCAACCGATTCCCAGAATTTTTTGTCTTTTGCCTTTTCGTTAAGCATGGTGGTTTCCTCCTTATGCCATGGTGGCGAGCATTTCTGCGCTTACTTCAAATTCGCATTTCTGCCCGGATATGTATTTTCTGAACTGGTCGATCATGTAGTATGGCATGCGATGAACCTCGTCGCCGCCGCTGCCCGCAATGTGCGGGGTAAGGTAGCAGTTGTCAAGCCCGAAGAACGGGTGTCCGTCAATCGGCGGCTCGGGATCGGTTACGTCGAGGATCGCCGTTATGTCGGGACGCTCGGTGAGTATGCGGACGAGATCGTCCTCCACGACCTGCGCGCCTCTTCCGGTGTTTATGAAGGTCGCGTTTTTGCGCATTTCCGAAAACAGACCGTAGTCAAGCATCCCCTTTGTCTGCGCATTGTTGGCAAGATGGTTTGATATGATAAACGATTTTTCGAAAAGCTCGGGAAGACTGCATTTGACGACTCCCAGCTCTTTTGCGGCAAAATCGGGCAGAAAAGGATCGAATACCGCAATTTCAAGTTCGTGCCGACGAAGAGATTCGATCACAAGTCTGCCGATCTTTCCCGCACCGATTATTCCGATCGTTTCACCGTAGTTGCCCGGAAATCCGACACAAAGCTTCCTCGCACCCGATACGTCTCCCCGGCTCATCCGACTGCACAAGGGCAGGAAGCCTTTTGACGCAAGCAGGATCAGCGATACCGTAAATTCGGCGACCGGGACGGCGTTCGCCGTCCATGCGCTGAAAACCTTTATCCCTTTTTCAAGGAACGGGCGTGCAAAAAACTGAACGCTTCCCGCCGAATAGAAAACGCATCTCAGTGACGGGAAATATTCGGATATTTCATCGGATGTGAATACCGGCATCCCCCATGTCGAAAAGATGAAATCGACATCGTCGAAATTGCCTTTTCCGGCAAGAATATCTTCCTTGCGGTAGACGGTATCGTCGATTTTCGCCTCC
>CALBLD010000049.1 GCA_937895775.1 uncultured Clostridia bacterium | reverse complement strand
CGGCGATTTCGGGGATATACCGAACAGTTCGAACTTCTGTGTTGACGGAATGGTTTACCCGGACAGACGTCCGCACAGCTCGCTTGTCGAGTATAAACAGGTACTCCGCCCGTGCAGACTTGTTTCGTTCGACTGCGAAACAGGCAGGCTGAAACTTCGCAATATGCGTACATTTACCGATCTTTCGGATATTGACCTTTACGTAAATGTTCGCAGAAACGGAAAAGTTATCGCAGAGCAGAGAATATGTTCGCTGAAGATCGCACCCGGCTCGGTAAGGACATATTCGCTTGACAGAACAATGTTTGAGAACCTGTCGGGAATCTGTACGCTTGACCTTTCGTTTGTTTCGTCGGTTTCGCATCCGTGGTCGGAAGTCGGTTATGAGGTCGGCAAGGAACAGATAATTCTTGAGTCACACGCAGAAAGTGCCGTGTGCGAGCATAACCGTAAACCGCTCGGCTGCTCGGACGACGGCAGAACGGTGACGGTCACCGA
Source organism: uncultured Clostridia bacterium (assembly GCA_937895775.1). Taxonomy (GTDB): domain Bacteria; phylum Bacillota; class Clostridia; order Oscillospirales; family CAG-272; genus CAKSQF01. The sequence goes on along the minus strand of CALBLD010000049.1, from coordinate 2,358 downwards.
CGGAGAAAACAGCTATGCTGTCGATCGCCTGTCGGGACTTGTGGCTTCGATAAAAATGTCGGGCAGGGAGCTTCTTTGCTCCACGATCGGACTGAATGTCTGGCGCGCTCCCACCGATAATGATATGTATGTCAGAAGAGACTGGCAATGGCATATGATGCATGTTGCACATACATCATGCAGATCGTTCGGGATCACGGAAAAGTCGGAAAATAAGATTGTTGTCGAGGCAACCCTGATTCTCGGCGGAGACGGAAAGCTCCCGATAGCAAATGTAAAGCAGAAATATGTTTTCGAGGCAGGCAAAGGACTCAGACTTGTCTGCCATGCGGATGTCCGCGAAGGACTGCCTCCTCTTCCGAGATTCGGATGGCAGTTCAGGGTCGTAAAGGATGCGGAGTATCTTTCGTATTTCGGTATGGGACCGTATGAGTCGTATCCCGATAAGAGACAGGCGTCTTCTCTCGGATTTTACGAGTCCACGGTAACCGATCACTTCGAACATTATATACGTCCGCAGGAAAATATGGCACATGCCGACTGTCGCTTCATGCGTGTCTGCGATGTGTCGGGCAACGGAATTATTGTAACCGGTGATAATTTCAGCTTTAACTGCTCGCATTTCACTCCCGAACAGCTCACAAATACCGCACATGACTTTGAACTGAAGCCGCTGGAAGAGACTGTGGTAAATATAGATTACAGACATGCGGGTATAGGCTCAAACTCCTGCGGTCCGACGCTGAACGAAAAGTGTGCTCTCCGCGACCGTGTGATCGATTTTGAAGTCGGAATAAGACCGACGCGTATCGGGGATAATGATCCCTTTGATGAACTGAACCGTTAAAACAACAAAGATGCAGACCTGCTGTGCCTTTCGGATCTTATAAATGATTTGAAAGGCACGGATATAAGGAAAGGAATTACCTAAATGAAGCTGTACATAAAGATCGTTGCGGGAATAATTGCCGCATCAATGCTTGTTGCCTTTGCGGGATGCGCAAGAACCGTCCCGCCGGAGGATTTTATTACGACGACAACGGGTACAACAGCCGAAATTCCCGAGATAAACGAACTTAAAACAGTCAGTACCGACGGCATAAATTTCTATACCAATCCGCTCATAACAAGGGAAAGTCACGGCGGTGCCGCGTATTCGACATCGATAGGTGTCGGTGACCCGTTTGTTATGAGATGGAACGGTAAGTACTATATGTACCCGTCGTCCGGAAGAACGAATATGGTCTATTGCTGGACCTCGGATGACCTTGTCAACTGGAAGTATGAGGGACGTGTTGCAAAGGGTAAGGAACTCGGAGCGGCGTATGCTCCCGAGGTTACCTACTATAACGGCTGGTTTTATATGGTCACATCGCCGAACGGCGGCGGTCATTATACGCTCAGAAGTAAATCGCCGCTCGGACCGTTCGAATTTGTCACCGATAACTGGGGACACAGGATCGACGGACATATCTTCATAGACGATGACGGTAAATGGTATTTTTACAGTGCAAACGGCGAGGGAATAATGGTCTACCCGATGTCTTCACCGACAAAGGTGTCCGATACCCCGAGCAAAACCGGCGCATATATGGACGGTTGGACCGAGGGTCCCATGGTGATAAAGTATAACGGCGTGTATTATCTCACATATACGGGAAACCATGTTTTGAGCAGAGGTTACCATATAAACTACGGAACAAGTACAAAAAGCTGTAAATCCTTTAAAGAAGGCTCAAACAGCCCGATACTGGTTAACACCGGTGAAGAGGTGTATGCAATAGGACACAGCTCTACCGTAATGGGTCCGAATCTTGACAGCTTCTATATCGTCTACCATTCGAGAATAGAAAGCGACGGCTCGCGCAGAATGAATATCGACCGCCTTGAACTCAACGGTACATATATGGAGGCACTCGGACCTACCGTGACAGGTCAGCAGACTCCTCAGCTTCCCGACATAAGTTCCTCCTTCGTTATCGGCAGCGACCTGTCCGCGTGGACTGTCGTGTCCGGAACACAGTCAAAAACAGGACTGATGCTTTCGGACGGCGGAAGTGTTCTTTCGAATCGCTCGTTCGGCAAAAAGTATACCGCCGAGATAAATATGCTCGGCATTTACGGCGGAAGTGCAGGTGCTGTTTTCGGATATACCGACGATAATAATTTCGGTTCGGCATTTTTCGATAGTGCGTCTCAGCAGCTTGTTGTCACATTTACCGTAAACGGTGAAAAGGAAGAACACAGGGTCGATCTTGTGAAGAGCTTCAATGAGGATTACGATTTTACCGCTCTCCAGATGATTACCGTAAGACGTGACGGAAACGACTATAAGTTTCTTGTCAATAACAGAGAGCT
>CALBLD010000048.1 GCA_937895775.1 uncultured Clostridia bacterium | reverse complement strand
TATCAAGGACAATTGTCAGCTTGACTTCATCGCCGTCTGCAAGACCTGCGGGCGAAATGTCACGTCCGTCCCATACGTTGCCCCACTTACCGGGGTTTGTTGCGTATGACATGTATTTGTTGGAAAGTATCATCTGATACCAGTCGAAGTCCTCGCGGAGCTCGCCGTCGCCGTCAACATCCTTGCCGGCAAAGATAATACCCTTTTCTTTTCCTTCACCCCAGATGTACTTAACGGATACGGTGTACTTTGTCTTGCCGTCTTCGATCGCTCCTACGGGAAGAATCGAGAAGTCGTTGCCTTCGGGCTTGTTGTAAGAGGTGTAAACGCCGTTTTCGTCAACATCCCAGAAGCCGCCCCATACGGGTTCAACGTCCTTAGGCCATTCGTCTTTTCCTGCGGTGGTTGTGGCACCTGCGGCAGTTGTTGTTGCTGCGGTTGTTACGTTAGCCTTTGTAGTGGTCTTGGGACCTGCTGTTGTAGCACCGGCAACCGTGGTGGTTGTCACGCTGTCGCCGCCGCATGCTGCCATCGAAAGAGCAACTGCCGCAACGAGAAGCGCGGAAACTATGATTTTGGTCAGTTTCATAAAAAGTTCTCCTTTAAACATTTTTTAAATTTTTCCGGCAGTTCCTTACGGACTGTCGTGATATGACGAGATTATACATCAAAAAGTCCAAATTGTCAAGTGTCACGGCGAATTTTTTCATCGTTTAAGACAAAATTAACAATTTTCCGGTTCAGAGATGCAGTTTATCAAGGGTTGCACCGAAGGGCGGGACAAATTCTTTCATGAAAATATCAAGCTCTTCGCACTCCATTTCAGCCATCGATCGGCTGATCGTTTCCTTTGCATCAGCGAAATCGGCATTGCCGCATTTCAGCTCTTCGACACATTTAAGATATGCACAAAGCTTATCGGCGGCTTTGACCAGCTTATGTATCTGCGCATCCGGGGTATCGAGCAGTTCTGCATATTCCCCCGACAGATCATCGGGCAGACCCGAGGTCAGTGTCTCGATCGCTTTTTTCTCTATCTTCCGATAGCTTTCGCGTATCTCGGGGTCGAAATACTTGACCGGAGTCGGAAGATCGCCTGTATACACCTCTGTCGCGTCATGATAGAGCGCACAGACGGCAACCGCATTTGCGTCATAGTTTTTTCCGAGTCTGCGGTTACCTATAAGTGCCAGTGCATGTGCGATCATCGCGGTCTGCGCCGAATGTTCGGCGAGGTTTTCCTCCTTCACATTCCGCATAAGTCCCCATCTGCGTATATACTGCTGTCTGAACACAAGAGCAAAAAAACCGTTTTTCATATCGGCAACAAATCCTCACAATAGTATTTTATTCGCGATCTGCGGGTTTCGGACAACACATGTCTGCAAATTATGCCGTTTCTCCGCGGTCACAAACTGATTTTACCACTGCTTCGGTCTGTTGTCAATAGCTTATTCAGCCTCGACCTTGATATCCCAGTACTGAGACTCAACGACCTTTGTGGCAATACCGAAGTATATGCCGTAACCCTCAAGGCTTATATCCCACTTTCCGATAAAGGTATCGTTGATATAGCCCTCAAGCACGCCTGCCGCCGTGTCAAGAATGATCTTCACGCGGGCTTCGTCGCCGTTTTTGAGACCGAGTACCGAAGGATCGCGCGTATCCCACACATCGCCCCACTTGCCGGGGTTATTGCAGTATGCCATTGTACCGTTTGCGAGCACCATCTGATAGTAATCGAAGTCCTCACGGAGTTCGCCGTCGCCGTCAACATCCTTGCCTGCAAAGAGAATACCCTTTTCGCCGTTGTTTTCCCACAGATAGGTGACCGAAACGGTATATCTGGTCTTACCCTCTTCCATCTGTCCTATCGGAAGGATTGCAAAGTCGTTGCCCTCGGGCCTGTTATACGAAGTGTAAACGCCGTTTTCGTCAACATCCCAGAAGCCGCCCCATACAACATCAATGTCCCTGTTTCCGCCTGCCTCTGCGGTCGTTACTCCGCCTGCGGTAGTGGTTACCGTGGGAGCGGTTGTTACGTTTGCCTTTGCAGTGGTTCCCGGTGCTGCGGTTGTTGCACCTGCGACCGTTGTCGTGGTAACGCTGTCGCCGCCGCACGCCGCCATCGAAAGAGCAACTGCCGCAACGAGAAATGCGGAAACTATGATTTTAGTCAGTTTCATAAAAAATCTTCCTTTCTCATTTTATTCGGTATCCATACATCAGCTACCGTTATTTATGGTAATTATATAACAAATAGCTCAAAATGTCAATGCAGAAACAGGACCAGATAAGGCAAATTACACACATCGGTTAACATCTGTCGGCTTTTTGTATAAAAAACGATTGACAAGCCGTGCGATTTATGATAAAATCAACGCATGATAATCATCGGAAGAATCCCGGAGGCATTTTATGAAGGTAGAACTGATTACATACACACCCGACGCCGACAAGCTTGTCGCCGCCGCCGCAAAGCTTTGCTATGCAAAAAGCGACATTGACACGCTCATGGACAAACTGACCCCAGAAAAGGTCGAGAGTTTCCTGAAGCTTCTCGGCGACCTCGGACACGAATCGCCGATTGAACATGCATCCTTTACCTTCGGGATCGAAGGCGTGTCGAGAACGCTTCTTGCCCAGCTCACAAGACACAGAATTGCGTCATTTTCGGTTCAAAGCCAGCGGTATGTTGACAAGAGCGGATTTGAATACATCACCCCGCCCGAGATAGCGGCAATCCCCGAAGCAAAAGCGATCTACGAGGAAACGATGGCGAACGATGCAAAAGCATATGACAGTCTCCGTGAGATACTGATAAAAAAGCACACCGAGACATTTATGTCGGACGGAATGACGGCTGAAGCCGCAAAAAAAGCGGCGGAGAAAAAGGCAAACGAGGACGCGCGCTTTGTTCTGCCCAACTCCTGCGACACAAGGATAATCATGACAATGAACACCCGCTCGCTCTACAACTTTTTCAGACTGCGCTGCTGCAACCGCGCACAGTGGGAGATACGCAAACTTGCGACCGAAATGCTCCGTCTTTGCAGATCGGCGGCTCCCCTGCTCTTTGCGGGTGCGGGACCTGCCTGCTATAAAGGTGCCTGCTCCGAAGGCGGGATGAGCTGCGGAAAAGCAAAGGAAGTCCGCGAGCGTTTCAAAAATCTCTGAAAAGATGAAAAAACAGCGTTTTTGCCATGGCAAAAACGCTGTTTTTTTAATTATTTTCTTTTTTTGTTTGCGATCACCACTGCAATGACCGTCACTGCGCCGCCCGCGAAAGCGACAAGCAGTATTATGATTATCGCCCTCATCGGACTGTTTTCTCCCTCACCGGAAGTATTTGCCGTTACCGCGGCGGTTGTGGTCGGTGTAACCGGTCCCCAGCCTCCGCCGGTCGTACCGCTCTCACCGCCACCTGAGGTGGTCGGCTTTTTATCGGTAGTCGTTGCCGTCGGCGTTGTCGTTCCGGGCAAGGTTGTCGTCACAGGCGGGGGCCTCCCGGGCCGGGGTGTCGTCGGTGCTCCGCCGGGAGTCGTCCCCGGAGATGTGGTCGTCGGATTTCCGCTTGTCGTCGTTGTCGTTGACGGAGGAGGCGTCGTGGTCACCGGAGGCTTTGTTTCGGTTTTCGGCGGTTCGACCTTCGGCGTTGTATGGTCGGGGAAAAGCTCGTTTCTCTTCCACTTACAGAAAAACGAAACATCCGACGTGACGGTATACTCGGTTCCCGCCGCATAAACGGTCTCGCCGTTTATCGTCCAGCCGCGGCAGGTATAGCCGTCCTCTTTTACCCCGG
>CALBLD010000047.1 GCA_937895775.1 uncultured Clostridia bacterium | reverse complement strand
TCGGGCAACCGGCGCGAGAGTTCAAATCTCTCTTTCTCCGCCATGTTCCCTCGCAAATCTCATGGATTTGCGGGGGAATTTTTATTTTTTGACATACGGAAGGGTTGAATTATGAAAGAAGATCGTAATAAGCTGCCGGCAGAAATATATTCGGGAAGTCATAACGGCGGACACTGTCAGGGAATTGCGGTTGACAGAGCGCACGGATATATTTATTATTCGTTTACCACGTGTCTTGTCAAAACAGACATGCGGGGGAATCTCATAGGCAGCGTTACCGGACTGCTCGGACATCTCGGATGCATAGATTTCCGCGAGTCGGACGGCAGAGTTTACGGATCGCTGGAATATAAAAACGATGAAATCGGGAGAGGAATTCTCGGTTCGCTCGGCAAAAGCGGACAACATTCCGGCACCGCTTTTTATGCGGCTGTGTTTGATGTTGACAGGATCGACCGCGTCGGTATGGATGCCTGCGAGAGCGGGATCATGAAGACCGTTTATCTTAAAGAAGTCGTTGACGATTACAATGCGGTGACGACAAACCGCGGCAGAGAGGTTCGTCACCGTTTCGGATGCAGCGGGATTGACGGACTGACTTTCGGCAGGATTCCCGGCGGCGACGATATGCGTGAATATATGTTTGTCGCATACGGCGTCTACGGCGACACCGAACGCTCGGACAACGACTGTCAGGTCATACTTTGTTACGATGGAGCAATGCTGAAAAAATACGAGTGCCGGCTCAGAGAGGACGACATGCACACTGTCGGACCGCTTGCGCCCGACCGCAAATTTTTTGTGTATACCGGAAACACCGAATACGGAGTGCAGAATCTCGAATATGATGAGGCGACCGGGAATTTCGTTATGGCGGTATACAGAGGCAGGAAAAAGGAATTTCCGAACTACCCGATGTTTGTCATCGACGGTTCGAAAAAGCCGTATGTCGGCGTTGTTCCCGGAGTCGAACCCGAAACAAAGGGCGAGATGCTTTGTCTGCTTGATAACGGCAGCGGTGAAAAAACTCCGGGGTTCGGATTTAAGTACGGCAGTACCGGACTTTGTTCTGTCGGAAACGGTCTGTTTTATGTTTCGCACGACGGGCGGACGCAGAACGGATTCGACACTCATGTTAAACTTTATCGGTGGAACGGAATCGATCCGCTTGAGAGAGTCTGCGGATCGGATGAAACGGAGGTATAATCTTGAACAATTTTGGTATAGCGATAAAAGAAGAGGGATGTCCCTGCGGAAAAAGTCACAGGGTTATACTGCCCGAGGTCATCTGCGGCAGAGGGGTGATTTCAGCCGTTTCAGACGCCGTAAAGCGGCTCGGCGGCAAGAAGGCGTTTGTTCTTGCCGATCCGAACACCTATGATGCGGCGGGCAGAGTCGTTTGCGGATATCTTGAAGGTGGCGGTATCCCATATGCTTTGCATGTCATTGCCGAAAAACGTCCGGTACCGGGCGAAAAAACGGTCGGCTCTGTGATGATGCATTTTGACTGTTCGTGTGATACTGTCGTTGCGGTAGGTTCGGGCGTCATAAACGATGTCGCAAAGATTGTTGCAACACGTGCGGGGCTGAAATTCATCACGGTTGCGACCGCACCGTCGATGGACGGATATGCGTCGGCAACATCTTCGGTCATACTTGACGATCTGAAACAGTCGCTCGCAACGACCTGCCCGAAGATAATTATAGGCGATACCGATATTCTTTGTCGCGCACCGCATGAGGCACTTATATCCGGACTCGGCGACATGATTGCAAAATACATAAGCATCTGCGAATGGCGCATTTCTCATATCGTGACCGGTGAATATTACTGTGAGGCGGTCGCTTCGCTGGTGCGTGATTCACTTGAAAAATGCGTTTCCCATGCGGGCGGTCTTATATCCGGCGATCCCGAGGCGGCGGAAGCGGTCTTTTCCGGACTTGTTACCTCCGGACTTGCCATGAATTATGCCGGGATGTCACGTCCCGCCTCCGGAGTCGAACACTATTTTTCGCACATATGGGATATGCGTGCGGTGAGCTACGGGGACAGCGAATCGACTCACGGTATCCAGTGTGCGATAGCGACGCTGATTACGGCGCGCATGTACGAAGATCTTGTGAAGGAAATGCCCGACATAAGGCTCGCAACAGAGAATGCGGAGAGTTTTGACCGCGAAAAGTGGTACGAAAAGCTGCACGGCTATCTCGGCAAAAATGCCGAGCCGATGATTGCACTTGACAGACGGCTGGACAGGTATTCGCCCGCGGATCAGAAAAAGAGATTTGAGATGATCGCTTCTCACTTTGATGAGATAAAAAGGATTGTTTCCGAAGAGATTCCGCCGTCAGCCGAAATCGAACGGCTCCTTGACCTTATCGGCTGTCCGAAGACACCTCACGAAATCGGAATCGACGAATCGAAGCAGGGACTTGTATTTGCCGCGACCAAGGATATACGCGACAAATATATCCTTTCAACGCTGCTCTGGGATATGGGACTTCTTGACCGATATGCCGACCGCATCGAAAAGTACATATAAAAATGAAAGATCGCAGGGAATTTTGTCCCTGCGATCTTTTGCGGATGTCATTTCACCTGCGTAAGCGCACCGATGAAGATCGGAAGCTCTGTTGCATTGTCGATTATCATGAATACGAACGGACGGTCAAGTGTTACCGAATAGGTCTTGACGTTTTCGGCTGACCCGTATTTGTCAAGAACCACCGCCGTTGCCGCCCCGGCACGTGTGCCTTTGGCATCGACCGAAATAAATGTTTTGTGTAATACTTTATTTATAAATATATTGCT
>CALBLD010000046.1 GCA_937895775.1 uncultured Clostridia bacterium | reverse complement strand
ATATCGGCATGGATTCATGATCCGAAGCTTGTTATCATGGACGAACCGTTTGTCGGACTTGACCCGACAGCCGCGCATTTGCTGAAAACAATGATGCGTGAGCTTTGCGATAACGGAGGGGCGATATTTTTCTCAACCCATGTGCTGGAGGTTGCCGAAAAACTTTGTGACAGGGTGGCAATAATCAGTAAAGGCAAGCTTGTGCGCTCGGGAACGATGGAAGAGGTCAGAGGAGACGAAAGTCTTGAGGATGTATTCCTTGAACTTGCCGATAATGCCTGATCGGGAGGGAAGAATCTATGCTTAAAACTTTGCTGAAAAAACAGCTTGCGGAGATCAATCAGAGCTTTTTCTATGACAGGAAGAAGGGAAAAGCCCGCAGTAAGGCTGTAAGCATCATTTTCGTGATACTTTATGCGTTGCTTCTGATCTTCGTGATCGGAGGAATGTTCACCTACCTGGCACTTACAATGTGTAAGCCCATGGTGGATGCGGGACTTGACTGGATGTATTTTGCGATAATCGGTATGATAGCGATTGCATTGGGCATTTTCGGAAGCGTTTTCAATACGTATTCGGGACTGTACCTTGCCAAGGATAACGATATGCTGCTTTCAATGCCGATTCCGGTGAGATATCTCCTTGTTTCACGACTGCTCAGTGTGTATCTCATGGGACTTATGTTCTCGGCGGTTGTCATACTGCCGGCAATTGTCGTATATTTCATAACGGCAGGACAGACGGTACTTTCGGTGATCGGTAATCTGATACTTGTAGTCATGATATCACTCATAGTCCTTGTGCTGTCGTGTGCGCTCGGTTATCTTGTCGCACGGATAAGTCAGAAACTGAAAAACAAGAGCTTCATAACAGTTCTGCTTTCGCTTGCGTTTCTCGCAATATATTATTTTGTGTATTTTAAGGCAAATGAGCTGATTACCGATCTTTTGCAGAATCTTGAGAGCGTGGGGAATGCAATAAAAGGATCCGCATATCCGATATATGTACTCGGGAGCGTCGGAACCGGAAATGTCCTGTCGATATTGATCCTTACTGCGGTTACACTGCTCGCGCTTGCTCTTGTCTGGTATCTGCTTTCAAGAAGTTTTATCTCGATTGCGACCTCGGTATCAAAAACAGAGCGGGTGAAATATAAGTCGAAGAAGGCGAAAATGAAAAGCGTTTCTTCCGCTCTTCTGGCAAAAGAAGCGGCACGGTTTACACACAGTCCCACGTATATGCTTAACTGCGGACTCGGAACCGTCTTTATAATAGCCGTCGCCGTGTATCTTGCGGTTCAGGGAAACAACATTTTCAATCTGTTTCTGAATGAGTTTGAATTCGGACGCAACGAAATTGTAATAGTGTTTGCCTCAATGATCTGCATTCTTTCGTCCATGAATGATATTACCGCACCGTCGGTGTCGCTTGAGGGCAGGTCGGTGTATATACTCCAGTCTCTGCCGGTTGACCCGGTAAAACCGCTTTGGGCAAAAGTAAAGTTTCACATGCTTCTGACATCGGTTCCCGTGGCAATCTGCTCGGTTGTCGGTATTCTGATAATAAAGCCGTCGGTCGTGATGGGAATATTATTGCTCCTGCTTCCGCAGCTTTTCGTGCTTCTGTCGGCACTGGTCGGACTTTTTGTGAATCTTAAAAAGCCAAATCTCGAATGGACGAGCGAAATGATCCCGATAAAACAGAGCATGGGTGTTATGATTGTCCTGCTCGGCGGAATGCTTTACGGCGTTGTTTTTGTAATTGCGGGATTCTATGTTTCGGGACTCGGTTACCCGGTGCTGTACACTGCGGGATTTTCCGCTCTGACCGCTGCCGCAGACCTTGCACTTGTGATGTGGATGAGAAAAAAGGGAGCGCGTATTTTTTCAACTCTTTGAAGAGATACTGTGTACGATAATAATTTAAAAGGAGAAATCGAAAAATGTACAAGAATATTGAAAAAGAAACGAAACTGAAGCTTTCACAACTCGTTGATTACCGGGAAGGACAGGTCGTGAGTAAAACACTTGTTCAGAACGATTATGTCAGTATGACCGTCTTTTCGTTCGCAAAGGGCGAGGAAATATCCTCCCACGTTGCCGGCGGCGACGCAATGGTTACCGTCCTTGAAGGTAAGGGCAGATTTACCGTAGGGGAAAATGTCTTTTTCCTGGAAGCCGGAGAAACTCTCATCATGCCCAAAGATATTCCTCACGCCGTTTATGCCGAAGAAGCTTTCAAGATGCAGCTTACCGTATCATATTGATCCAAAAAGTGTCGCAGATATTTGCGGCACTTTTTCCGAAGTAACAACCTGAGTGAGGTGACTATGGAATTTGTTTCACAGTGGATAACATCTCCCCGCTTTGCATATCTTTGCAAAACAGACGATTTTCACAAGGAATTGACACTCGGGAAAGTTTCATGCGCGGGCGAGGAAATCATTGCAGACCATACATGGTTCTGCGGCAGCTATATCGCCGACAGTGCGACTGATTACTTTGCGTATGTCAGTGCGGATGATTATTACAAGCTGTATGTGAACGGCAACTTTGTCTGTCAGGGACCCGCTCCCGCCTATCCGTTTCTCTATCGCTTCAATAAGATCGATCTCGGCGGATACATAAAACCGAACCACGTCAATAAGATCGCACTTCATGTTTTTTATCAGGGACTTACCAACAGGGTGTGGAACAGCGGCGATAACAGACAGGGGTGCATATTTGATCTGTATAAAAACGGAGAATGGGTGTTTGGAAGCTCTGACGGCTGGATCTGCCGCAGGGCATATGAGTACGGAGTCGGCGAACGCATCGGCTATGATACCGCATTTACCGAAAACATTGATTTCCACCTGAAAAATGATCGGGATAAGCTCGGTGAGGGTGATGGATGGGAAAGTGCGGTCGTTGATCCCGACCACCGACATGTATTTGCGGATGCACCGACTCCTGTGTTGGAGATCAAAGAGCTGAATCCCGAGCGCGTGGTCGGATATGAGAGCGGAAAGCTTTTCATTGATTTCGGCAGGGAAATCGTCGGACAGTTAAACATGAGACTGAAGGGCAGAGCCGGAGATAAGGTTACCGTGATATGCGGAGAGGAGACCGACGGATATAATGTGCGAGGCAGACTGAGAGCACTCTGTAATTATACCGAGACGCTGACGCTGTCCGGAAATACCGACGTCCCCGAGTTTTATGATTACAAAGCGTTCAGATACGTCAATATCATATCTGATGATCAGACAGAGATCGACGGTATATCGGCAATCGTTCGCCATTATCCGTTCGACGATTCGAAAGGACTGCTTGAAACAAACGACCCAAGGCTCGGATCGGTGTGGACTCTCTGTCGTGATACTCTGAAATACGCGACGCAGGAGGGATTTCTTGATTGCCCGACCCGTGAAAAGGGACAGTATCTCGGCGATTTTACGGTAAGCGGTCTCGCATGGCTGTGTATAACCGATGACAGACAGCCTTATCTGAAAACACTTTCGGATTTTGCGGCATCGGCGGCAATATGCCCCGGGCTGATGGCGGTCGCACCCGGTTCC
>CALBLD010000045.1 GCA_937895775.1 uncultured Clostridia bacterium | reverse complement strand
AACCGTGGCATTAAGCGAATTCTGCATTTTCCGCAATGCCTCGTCGGTCAGCGCAAGTTCGCTGTTAAGATGCTTTGTCTTTATGTTCGACTCGGATATCATCACAATGACAAGAAGCTCGTTATCGGCAATCTTCATCAGGTTTATGCATTTTGCAGTCTGCTTCTTGGGAAAGCTCCTGACGGCTATCGCCGGGTAATGCGTCAGCGTGGAAACAAGCCGACCCGCGCTGTCAATGATTTTATCAAGCCTCGCCGTCCGTTCCATAAGCATTTCGTTGAGTCCGCGTATCTCGCTCGCGGTCATGTCATACGCCTGCATCAGCGTATCCACGTAGAATCTGTAACCCTGTTCCGTCGGCACCCTGCCCGCAGAAGTATGCGGCTGTGCGAGGTAGCCCATCTCGGTAAGCTCGGCAAGCTCATTTCTTATGGTTGCCGGTGAAAGTGAGATATGCTTATCCTGTGAAAGAGCCTTTGAACCAACCGGCTCACCGCAGGAAATATGTGCATCGATCACAGCTTTAAGTATCTGCTTCTTCCGCTCACTCAGAGATTCCCGCATCTCTTCCATCCTTTCTCACTCTCCTTTTGCATCTTTAGCACTCTTTGCGTTCAAGTGCTAATCGATGTCTATAATCTACCACAAATACACAAGATATTATACCTTATTTTGTGTACTAACTATTAACAATTTGTAAATATGACTTTTTATTAGCAAAAGAATTGCCCGACCGCTCAAAACGGGCGGTCGGGCAGTCAATCACCGAAGATCAAGCTTCTTTATTCTCTTACGCATTTTCCGCACTTCCGAAAGCATGCTGAGTGCATCCTTCACGGGACTTACCTTCGATTCTCCGTGGTTTATAACCTTGACCGGCAGTTCGGCAAATCTGAGATTCAGCTTATCCGCAATCATCAGCGCCTCAAGATCGAACGCAAACCTGTCAACTTCACAATGGGTAAATATCCTGTGGGCTGCATCGGAGGTAAATCCCTTGAGTCCCGCCTGCGAATCGCTGTGGGAAAATCCGGCGGCAATCGATATTACCTTCAGATATGTCTTTGACATCAGTTTTCTGAGGAAAGTATATCCGTCATAGCCGCCGCCCTTCAGCGCGCGCGAACCGATAACCACATCCGCGTTTTTTTCGATATGGAGATTATAGACATCGGCGAGAACATCTGCACCGTAAGCAAGATCGCTGTCGGTAAATACCGCAAAATCTCCTTTAGCTTCAAGCATTCCCGTTCTTACCGCATACCCCTTGCCGTGATTCGGCTTATAAGCGACCAGCCGGAACCCCGGGTGGGACGCGACGAAGTCGGAAACAATTGCCTCGCTTGCATCGGTCGAGCCGTCCGACACGACGACAACCTCATATTCTCCGCCGCCGAAATCTCTTTCAAGCGTTTTATACAGCGTTTCGAGCGTACTGCCTATCACCTTTGATTCGTTATACATCGGAATAATAACCGACAGTTTCATTTTATTGTCCTTGCCTTTCAATCAGATAAATATAATCGGTCTCAGCGTCTTATTTCAACCAGTTTTGCCTGGATACAGTAGCGTTCGGAGGATATGTGCGCATTCGTACAGGTAGAAAGCGTGAGAATACGGTCACCCTCGTCGAATGTCAGATTTTCATCCTTATGCACCGACTTTGCCGCCATTTTATTTGCAAATTCAACAAAAGAGGCTCCGTCGGGAAAATAAGACCGTATATAGCCGCTTGATGCGGCAACCTTTGCAACATTGAATATTCTGTAAATGTATATCCCGCTGTTTGTATATATATAAACGTCGGGATGCTCGTCGAGAAACGATTTCGTAAAATACTTGCTGAGTATACTGAACATCGTTCCGGAGGTCAGATTGAGGTTATGACCGTACAGAACGGTATTGTAATTATACAGCGGGTCGGCATCATTGCGGTAATCGGCAAATATCGTCCCGGCGAGCAGGTAATCGCGGTTGAAGCTGTGATTAAGATAATAATCGTTATTGTCTGTCTGAACGACCGGATAATCAATTATTGTTCCGGGTATCGATATCCATGCGATAAGATCGCTGTTCTGTCTGTACAAAGCTCCGAGTCTTGCGCGTATACGCATCATTTCATCGCTTTCGGCGGGAACAAACGGGATTGTTGCGGAATCGCTGCTTTCCTTTTCGCCGCAGTTCTCGTTCTCACCGATTGACGAATAGTCCTTTTGCGAATAAACAAGTGCGCCGCCCGGATTAGACAGCCAATCGGTATCGTCTCTCCAGATATCGGCAAGCTTATCGTAATAATCCTGCGCTTCCGCATACCCGAGCAGATTCTGCACTATCGTAAACATACAGTACACAAACACCGCCGCACACAGAATCATTACCGCTATACGTACCGCTCCCGAAACGATCTGACCTTTTTTCTTTTTCGGTCGTTCCGCACTGCGGACTATATCTTCCCGCCTTATATCCGAAATGCTTTCGGCAAAACCGTTATGAGGCGACTTTGTTCTGTCGGTCATTTGATCCTCCGTTAACTCATGTCCGGTATTATCGGACACGGAAATCAGTGTAAGCTTATTATATTATGCCCGATCCGCTATTTCAAGAGAAACAGCGGATATGTTTCAAAAAAGTCACAACGGGTTAACTTTTTGATCCTTTTCGGCACGGGCACCGTCTCTTTCGAGTATCCGTTTCAGATACTGACCGGTATATGATTTTTCACAGGCGGCAACCTGCTCGGGGGTTCCGGTCGTAACGACCGTTCCGCCTCCGTCGCCGCCCTCGGGTCCGAGGTCTATGATATAGTCGGCTGTTTTTATCATATCAAGGTTATGTTCGATCACCACAATGCTGTTTCCCGCATCCGCAAGTCGGTCAAGCACTCCGATAAGGTTGCGGACATCCGCGGTATGAAGTCCCGTCGTCGGCTCGTCAAGGATATACATTGTCTTGCCGGTACTTCTCTTCGACAGCTCGGTCGCAAGCTTGACCCTCTGTGCTTCTCCTCCCGAAAGTGTAGTTGACGACTGTCCGATCTTTATATAACCGAGTCCGACATCATAAAGCGTTTTGAGTCTGCGATAGAGTTTCGGAAGCGATTCAAAGAAGTACATTCCCTCCTCAACCGTCATATCAAGAACGTCGAATATTGATTTTCCTTTATATTTTACCTCAAGCGTATCATGATTGTATCTCTTACCCTTGCAGACATCGCATGTCACATAAACATCGGGCAGGAAATTCATCTCTATGCATTTCACCCCGTCTCCCTGACATGCCTCGCAGCGACCTC
The DNA here is from genome assembly GCA_937895775.1 of uncultured Clostridia bacterium. Classification (GTDB taxonomy): domain Bacteria; phylum Bacillota; class Clostridia; order Oscillospirales; family CAG-272; genus CAKSQF01. The sequence continues at coordinate 59 of CALBLD010000045.1, read as the reverse complement.
CCTTTACATTGAAGGAGAACCGTCCTGCGGCATAGCCGCGCATTTTGGCGTCGTTCGTC
>CALBLD010000044.1 GCA_937895775.1 uncultured Clostridia bacterium | reverse complement strand
CTTGAAAGGGTCACTATCGGTCCGCGGACTTCTTTTTTGACTTCGGAAACGAAAACCTTGATATGATCTCCGACCACAAATGATTCGCCCGGTATCTGCTCGCTTTTCAGCAGAACCGCATGGCTCGTCCCGGTATCGACAACAACATCGCCGGTCATCGGATTTATCTTCTGAACCGTTGCGGAGATAATCTCTTCCTTTTTATTTTCGTATTCCTTATACATCATTCCGCGCTCGGCTTCTCTGACACCCTGAATAATGACCTGTTTACCTGTCTGTGCGGAAAGTCTGCGGAAATCCTGCGGCTTAAGTTCAATATCCACGGTTGCGCCGAGCGTTGTACGTCTGCTGACCTTTTTTGCGTCAGGAAGAGTAATCTGCGTCTCGGGGTTTTCGACCGTTTCGACAACCTCCTTCTGCTGATACATTTTTATCTCACGCTTATCATTGTCTATCACGACGCGTACGTTGCTTTCGCTGTTGTGCTCACGCTTGTATGCACTTACAAGAGCAGCCTCGACCTTTTCAAGCATATATTCCTTCGGTATTCCCTTTTCCTTTTCAAGCTGGTCGAGTGCTTCAAACAATTCGTTATTCATTTCATATTCCTTTCTGTACTAAACATATAAGCATATATCGGAGCATTTTGCTTCACATCTCAAAGAAAACATTTGCTTTTGCCACCATGCTGCGATCAAAAACAAGTTCTTTACCGTCATCGGTCACAATGGTGATTTTTTCACAGGAATCATCGGTTTCAAGTCTGCCGACAAACGATTTCAGCCCGTCTATCGGTTTAAACAGTCTGATATGAACCTTTTGCCCGCGGCAGGCAAGATAGTGTTCCTTCTTTCTTATGGTACGTTCAAGACCGGGAGAGGAAACCTCAAGCATGTATGCATCCTCAATGGGATCCGCCTCGTCAAGCACGGGATCTATTGCTCTGTGAACCTTCTCGCAGGCATCAAGATCGATACCGTCCGGAGAGTCTATGGTCACACGAAGATACCATGTTGCACCCTCCTTGACATATTCAACATCCCACAGCGAATAGCCCAGTTCATTCACCGTCGGCTCAATAAGTGCCGTCACCTCGCCGGCAATTCCGGAAATCCGACCCGCCATAAAAGTACATCCTTTCGTTACATTCAAAAACATCTCATTACAAAATTAGAAGAGCGTTTGCACGCTCTTCCTTTCATAACAATAATAATGATTCTTTGGGTATTATACCACACTGTTTTGCAAAATGCAATAGGTTTTCTTAAAAAAATCATTAAATTTCGATTTTTGCAAGCAACGGATAGTGATCCGAAAGGTAAATACCGTTTTCCGAGTCTGCCCATGCAACAGATTCACCGATCTGTTTTGCATCCGAGAAAATATAATCGATCTTCGCCTGTCTGTCAAGTCTGCCGAAATCATGGAAGGATGACATAATATCCGACGTCAGATCGGAAATCTGCGGGTGGTCGAACCGCTTTGCTTCGTCTATGCATTTTTCGGACGGCTCGGCATTCATATCTCCGCACAGGACAAGCGGTGCGTCGGTATGGCGGCTGTCATCCGATATTTTATCAAGAACACGTCTCATTCCGAGCAATCTTGCACTTTCGCTTATATGATCGAGGTGGGTATTATATACACGCAGAGGTCTGTTGTCATCCCCGACAAGCAGTGTTGCATATGTACATATGCGCGGACAGTCCGACTGGTCGGCGTACCTCGTTCCCGGAATATCGGGAGTTTCGGAAAGCCAGAACTGTCCGAGCGAGAAGAGCGAAAACCTATCGTTTCTGAAGCATATCGGATTGGCTTCGTCACGATAATCGGCACCCCGTCCGACACCCACAACCGTATAGTCTACGAGTACAGCCCGAAGCCATGCGCTTATCCGCACCGTCGATTCCTGACAGCATATGATATCCGGCTTTTCCCTTCTGATTTTCTCAAGAATAAGCGGCGTTCTGTTGAAAAAATAATTTTCACGATCCACCCGGACATCGGTTCTCAGATTAAATGTCAATATACTTACTTCCATAGCTACTGATTCTCCTTATTACAGTTCATTGAATTTATATTTCGATCTGATCTCATCATTTTCGGTTATCGATTCACCGTACTTTGCAAAATCCTTTGAAAACTTTTCGCTGTTTGCATACGAAACAAGGTATGAAAACTGTCCGGAATCTACCGACGACGTATATGCCTTATCGATAAGCGGATATTTTTTTATCACAAAGTAACAGGATTCGTTTTCGACAAATCTGACTTCTCCGTCCTCCATATCGAATACAGCTTCGGTCACGGCGGCAGTATGAACAAGATATTCATCGGCGGTTATATAAAAACCGTTCGGATAATTCTCAAGAATATCACTTACATGCTCTTCCA
>CALBLD010000043.1 GCA_937895775.1 uncultured Clostridia bacterium | reverse complement strand
TCTCTGCGCTTACCGTTTTGGTTGCCCCTATCAGAAGGACATCCCGCCCGCCTGCGGCAGCGGATATCCCGCTTCTGACATTGGTGAAATTTTCATGCAGAAGCCGTGCATATTCGGGATCAACTGATAATTTTTCCGACATACAGATCCTTCCCTCTCACAATTATCAGATCATAGAAACTGAGGGCAGTCTGCCCTTTTGACGCCTCAAAGCCGTCCTCCGAGAAGAACATACCGTTTTCACTGTGAACCGATTTTATCTCTCTGTATTCCACCACGCTTCCGCGCAGAACGTATACACCCGGCACGCCGTTAACATATCTGACCGCTTCAGCCGGAATCTCATATCCCTCTGTTTCCTCGCAGACCACGCTTACCGATTGCAGTCTCGCAAAATCAAATTTGGCGGGTATTACATCCGATTCGAATATCAATGCAAGCTTTTCGCCGTCCCCGCTCTCAACCGATCTGTAAAGGTTCATCTGCGTCTTTGTCTGACCGAGAAAAACGGTATACTCTTTTCCTGTTGCAAAACGCACCGCCTCGTCCGCATCAACCATACAGATTACATACCATTTGAAACTGCTTACCGTTTTGCACGCCGACACTTTTTCACGGTTGTCATCCGATTTTACCGACGACAAAGCACGATCGCATTCGTCAAATGTTATCTCGTCAAGGCTGTCCGGAAGGACGGCTCCCTCATACCCGTCCGCCCTGCTGTAAAAAAAGCCGGTAAGCGGGGATGATATTTCGCTTTTTACCGTACCGAGAGATGCGACAAGCTGATCGCGTTCCGCAGTCATATCGGTTATGCGCTGTTTGAAGTTTTTCACCTTTCCGTGTACTATTTCGGAAACGGCAAGCATCACCGACAGTTCATCGGAAGCCTCCGACGCTTTTTTTGCGTCCCCCGCGGATGCCGCGGCGGCGATCTGCATGCGCAGTCCTTCGATTGCGGTTTCCACAGACACGACCGAATATCCGCCCGCAAGCGTCTGCGCCTGCGTCAGGCAGTTTATCTCATCACTCAGTCTGTTTATCCTGTCAATCGTTTCCGCATCCGCCTTTGTCTCGTCGTAGACAGCGGCTACCGTCTGACCCTTATTGACCTTTTCGCCGTCCCTTGCCAGATACATACAGCCGCCGTCGGGTGAAATATCCACCGCTTTTTCGTCTCTGACTATATATCCGATGCCGTCAGCGGTTTTACAAAGACTTTTCTTTACCGCATCCAGCGTTTCGACGCTTTCATACACAGAATCATAAAATTGATAACAAAGCTCACAGATAATCGCAAGTGCAAACAGCCCGAGAAGCAGATATATCATCACCCGTGACAAATATTGCCTGTCCACCTGTTACGCCGCTCCTTCCGATTTCCGCTCTCCGTGTCGCCGACAACGGGCGCACTTCCGACCGCTTTATTTATCAAGTTATTATAACACATTTTCAATATGATTTCCGTCAGCACATGTTTTTTAACAATAATTTTACAAAATCATCCGGGAATCCGGGTGCGCAAATATCGAGCCTCAACACGTTGTCGTACCGTTTGAACCATGTTATCTGTCTTTTTGCGTAATTACGGCTTGCGCGTTTGATATTCTCTGTTGCTTCTCCGATCGAACACTCGCCGCGGAAATACTCGCCGAATTCTTTATAGCCTATCGCCTGCCCTGCGGTTGACGAGCTGTCGGGCGACAGCCGTCTTACCTCATCCTCAAGTCCGTCGGATATCATTTTGTCAACCCGCGCGTCTATCCTGCGGTAAAGATAATCCCTGTCGGATGCTTCAAGCACAACGGTATGCGTATCGTATCCGCAGTTTTTTTCGGTCGATCGCCTGTCCCATTCGGTCTTTGTTATCCCGGACACCATGTATATTTCAAGCGCACGTATCACTCTTTTGACATTATTCGGATGTATTTTTGCCGCCGATTCGGGGTCAGCCTCACAAAGTCTTGCATAATTTTCATACGGATCCGCCGATTCGAGCCTTTTTCTGAGTTCGGGATCGCCGCCGGGTGATTCCATTGTTCTGCCGCAGACCGCACTCTCATAATACAGACCTGTTCCGCCGCAAACTATCGGCAGTCTGCCCGCCGACAGGATGCGTTCTATTGCCGCCCGTGCAAGCCCGGTATAATCGGCACACGAAAAAGGCTGATCGGGGTCTGCAACATCTATCAGATGGTGTCTGACCGCCGCTCTTTCCTCGGGGGTCGGCTTGGCTGTTCCGATATCCATTCCTCTGTACACCTGCATCGAATCGCAGGACACGATCTCGCCGCCTGTCAGTTCGGCAACCTTCATTGCAAGTGAGCTTTTACCGGACGCCGTCGGTCCGACAATCGCAAGCACGCTGTTCTTTTTATTCCAACCATCAAAAAA
>CALBLD010000042.1 GCA_937895775.1 uncultured Clostridia bacterium | reverse complement strand
AAAACGGCGATTGTCGAAGGAATTGCGCATGACATCTCCTCCGGTGTCGTGCCTCCTGCGCTGTCGGGCAAACTGATTTATTCACTTGACCTTTCTTCAATGATATCGGGAGCGAAATACCGCGGTGAATTCGAAGAACGAATGAAAGGCGTTATATCCGAAGCGATATCCCATCCCGAGATAATACTGTTCATTGATGAAATACACACAGTTATAGGAGCAGGGGCGGCAGAGGGAGCAATTGACGCGGCTGACATGCTGAAACCTGCTCTCGGGAGAGGAGAGCTGAAGATAATCGGTGCCACAACATATGCCGAATACAAAAAAATCGAAAAGGACAGCGCACTCGAGAGACGGTTTACGGCAGTAAAAATAAATGAACCGACAACCGATGAAGCAATCGCCATTCTGAGAGGTCTGCGTAAGAATTTCGAAAAACATCATGGAATTTTAATATCCGACAGCGCAATCAAAGCCGCTGTTGAGTTGTCCGAGAGATACATCCCGGAAAAACATTTACCCGACAAAGCCATTGATCTGCTTGATGAAGCCGCATCATGGTTGGCACTTGACATCGGAAAACAAGCTATTATCTGCAAAAACGATACTCACGGCGACGATTCACACACGCAGTCCGACAAACCGATTGCCCTCAAAAGAACAAATATAGAAAAAGTGGTTTCACTCAGAAAGTCAGTACCGATCAACAAACCCAAGGATAGTGAAATCATTCTTCTGCGGTCACTATCGGAATTCCTGTCCTCTGAAATAATAGGACAGGATCGTGCCGTGACGGCAATATCACTTGCATTATGCCGCGCACGGCTGAAATTCGGCAATCCGGACAGACCGCTTGCGGTTTTCTTATTTACAGGACCGACCGGAGTCGGAAAAACCGCGCTTGCAAAGCTTATTGCCCAAACATTGTATAATGACAAAGAAGCTTTCATACGTCTCGACATGTCTGAATACTCGGAAAAGCACAGCGTATCAAAACTGATCGGTTCGCCTCCGGGATATGTCGGTTATGATGACGGAGGTCAGCTTACCGAAAGGGTTCGTCGACATCCGTACTGTGTCGTACTTTTCGATGAAATAGAAAAAGCCGATTCATGCATATACAACATGCTTTTGCAGATATTCGACGACGGCTGTCTGCATGACTCATCCGGCAGAAAGATCGATTTCAGAAATGCGATAATAATTATTACCTCAAATTGCGGTGCGGACGAGCTTTCGGCAAAAATCCCGTCTCCGGGCTTCAGTACGCTGCCGATCGACACCGATGTCTCGGAAATTGCCGCAAAAGAAAAGCTAAAAAAACATTTCAGTCCCGAGTTTCTTGCACGTATTGACGAAACGTTAATATTCCATCCGCTGTCCGACGGTGATCTGAGAAAAATTGCCGCTGCCGCAGTCAACAAATGTATATCAAATCTCTCGAAATCGGGGTACAGCTTTTTTGTTGACGAAAATGTAATCGAACATGTTGCTTTTGAAAGCAAAAAAGAGGGACACGGTGCAAGGATGATACAAAAGAATGTCAAAAAGATGATAGAAAACCCGATTGCCGAGCTTGTTTTGTCCGGTGAAATGAAGCAAGGCGACCGTTTTAGTCTTGTTCTTGAGCAAAACGAAAAGAATATTGCGGTAATGTGCAAAAAAATCACCAAAGTTGACCTGAAAACCCATTGACAAAATAGTTAAATTGATGATAGAATGTTTCATACAATCAAACTGAATGTTACTATCAAAAAAATATTATGAAAGGTTTTAAAATGAGACAGTTAAGCAATTACCGGATTCTTCAGCGAAATGCAGACGGGTATGCCCACGTTGAGCTTGAAGGACAAATACCGGACAATATATCGGATTGCGAGCGCGTTTTTTGCATGGCATGCCGGGAAGATGACAATCTTATCATATTCAACTGGAAAAAATGCCGTTTTGAAAACAATGTATGGTCTATCGGATTCGATCTGCCCGAGGGCGGACTTTACCGCATAGAGATTGTTGCGGGCGATTCGAAAACACAACCGCAATTTTGCAGAAGAATCAAAATCATCTCCCATATCGGAGTCGGCGACATATATATTATGGCGGGACAAAGCAACATGTCTGGCTACGGACGGGACAGTGCATATGATCCGCCGGAACTCGGTGTTCACCTCTTTGCAAACAACGGCAAATGGACTGTTGCCGCACACCCGCTCAGCGATCCGACCGACACGATTTACCCGGAAAATGCCGAAGATCATTCCCAGACATCCCCTGCCCTCTCTTTTGCGAGGAACCTCAAAAGAAGGCTCGGAATACCGATCGGTCTGGTTCCTGCCGCACTCGGCGGCTCTCCGCTCTCTGCATGGCATCCTGAAGAAAACGGATATCTGTACAGATCAATGAAGAGACGCATCGCCGACATCGGCGATTTCAAGGGTTTTATATGGTATCAGGGCTGTGCGGACTGTACACCGGGGTATGCCGACAAGTATCTTGATCGATTCAAGAGGATGGTCAGATTATGGCGCGATGATCTCGGTCAGAACCATTGCTTTATTACCGTCCAGTTGAACCGGTGGGCGGGCGGTCCGAGGGACCTCACGACCGACAGGTGCTGGGGTCTTGTCAGAGAGGCGCAAAGGCGTGCCGCAAAAGAGATACCGGATGTGTATGTCATTCCTTCATCGGATATGGCGTTGAATGACGGGATTCACAATTCGTCCGGTTCAAATGTCATGATAGGCGAGCGGATGGCAAATACGGCACTCAAAAATATATACGGAAAAGGCGGACAGGATGCACCGGATGTTGTATCGGTAACACGGATTGACTGTTCACATGTTTTTGTAAAATACACGACCGATACATTTATTTTTCCGATGGACGGTCTTGCTCTCGGAGTTAACGTCGAAGACGAACACGGACTTATCGAATGTACCAAAACAGTATGCAAGGGCGATGGTCTGTTGATAACAACGGCAAGACCGTTTGTCCTGCCGGCAAATTTTCACTCAATGTGGAGGTGCATTCTCCCGTCGTTTATTCCGCGAAGCATGAACGGTCTGCCTGTTCTCAGTTGTTATAATGTTGAAATAAGCGAACACAACGAATCGGAATCCGAAACCGATTTGAAATAAAAACAAAACGAAAGGAACGAACATGAAAAAATCATTATTTGCGTTTATACTCGCACTGACCGTTCTGATTACCTGCGGGTGCAACGGTACCAATACCACTGTCACAACCACGTCGGCAGATGGCAATACAGATGCAGTCAAAAACCTCGACATTACATCCGATTATACAATAGTATACGGACAAGGCATGTCATCCGCTGCCGTCAAATCGGCAGAATACATGCGCGACACAATCAAAAGCAAGTACAATATTGAGCTTCATATGGTCAATGACAGCAGTGCGCAGTCCGACAAGGAAATCGTTTTTAACGCTGAAAACAGAAGCGACTGCAAAAGCATAATGGACTCGCTCGGCGACGGAGAATATACAGTCAAAGTTCTGCAAACCGACGGCAAAGAGTCGATAATCATCGCCGCAAGGGGCACGAATGCAATAAGCTGTGCGGCAACCGACTTCGTCAACAAAATCATTGAAGAAGCCGACGGAAAACCGATCGTGAAAGGAAATGCCTACATGACAGAAAACACAAGCAAAATCGTTATAGCCGAAAAAGGCAAAAAAACCGATTACGTCATAAAATACGAAAAGGGTCAGCAGAGGATCGCCAATTTTCTGAAGAAGCAATTCTCCGAAAAAATGGGAGTCGAAATCGAAGCCATTGAAGAAGGTGCAAATGTCAAAAAATATCCGTATGAAATTCTTCTTAATTCTGACATCAATTACAAAGGCTTTTTCAAGTACTATAACGCCGGTGACAATAAATACATAATAACCGCAAAAACCGAGGTTGACGGAACAAGACTTCTTATTTACTTTACGGATAATGCCTCCGGATACATGGCTGTTTTACGTTTTGCCGACGAATACATGAAGGACGGAACCGACAGCGTAGTTCTCGATCGTTCAATAAGATACAACAAAGCAGCCGATTCGGAAGACTTTCAGATGTACGAGGACTATCTCAGAAACGGCGACAACGGCGAAATAACCGATCAGTCAATCGTCAGAGAGCTTGTTATCAGGAGAACCGTCGGTAATTACACCATACGTGATGCAACGGTTCTGCACGACGACAACGGCAAGTTTTATCTTTGCTCAAGCTATCTCGGAGGCGACGGTCCGTACTGGAGGATATCCGAATCAGACAGTCTTGCCGGTCCGTGGGGAAAGATGCACAATGTACTGAAGCTTTCCGATCTTGCTGACAAGTACGGTATGAGCGCATTCAGAGATCAGTTCAACTGGGCACCCGAACTTCACAAATACAACGGGTCATATTACATATTTACAACCTACTGGTGTACCGAAGAAGATCACGATTCCATTTACAATGAAGTATGGAACAATATAAACATGGTCGGACACAGAGCATCTATTGTTCTTAAATCGGACAGCCCGACAGGTCCGTTTGTTCCGATATCTAAGGACAGCAGCGGAAAACTTGCACATCCCACTCCGGCAAACTGGGACACGATAGATGCCACATTCTATGTTGACGATGACGGTCAACCATGGATGATATTCTCACACGAGTGGACATCAATGTCCGACGGAATCGGAAGCTTCTGCGCCGCAAAACTTTCGGAAGATCTGTCAACATTCATAAGCGAACCGATCGAAATATTCAAAGCAGAATCGGGGAGCGGCGTAACCGATGGCTGCTGGATGTACAAAACAAAAGACGGACAACTTCTCTGCCTTTGGTCAACTTTCGGTCCCGGCGGATATGTCGTAAGGGTTTCAAGAAGCAAATCGGGCAAGATCGACGGTCAGTGGACCACAGATCCCGGCTATCTGTATTACAATGCGATGTTCAAGAATTTACCCGGAGGACATCCGAGCACCGTTGTTGACGAGCGCGGTCAGCTTTACATGGTTATACACACACCCAATAACAACACGGGCGAGGAAAAAGATCAGTATGTTCCGGAAGCTCCGACATATATTCCGCTCATTGAAAGAGACGGAAAACTCATATGGGGACTCAGTGCAAGAGATAAATAAACCCAAAGCAAAAGAGCCGATACGATTTATCGGCTCTTTTGTTCTTCTCTCAGACGTTTGTATTTTTGTTTTGTCGCTTCCCCTCCCCTGAAATGCCGCTCCGATTTATTTACAAACAGAAGGTGGTTTATCTCAGAAAAAAGTCCGGGGTTTATTTTTTTCAGGTTGGTCGTTACATCTTTATGTACTGTTGACTTGCTTACGCCGAATTGTCTTGCGGCAGATCTTACGGTTGCATTATGCTCAAGCATATACAGCGCAAGCCGTACAGGTCGCTCATCATCACAGATATGCATTTTCATTTGTTATCCTCTTTTTGTTTTCATATTTTATTACACTATATGCAAACAAAATAAGAAAAAAGCACCGAAAAAAAGATTTCGATGCTTAAATGCACAAAAAAGAAAAATCCCAACCTGCCGTGTGATCTTCAAATATGACCCTGCTAAGTGCAAGGCGGTGCCCTCTCCGATATATCTGTGCTTCCAACATCCCATATATCCGTGACAAAAGCAGGGATTATACGGGGAGGCCTGCAATCTCCTTACCGGAAGTAGTCAGGGCTCCAATATCTATGTGTAGGTCCATTTATAAAAACCATCACAAACAGGTCAGGAAAAATCATTATACAAGCAATGCCCGATTCCGCAGTTCGGAATCAATTGCTTCCAAGATCAGTATATACAGTTTTACTCAAAAAAGAACCGGAGTTTTTTGGTAAAATGCAGATTATTCGGCGTCGTAATCAACCTCATCAAACAGAGTGTTGTCGAAATAGGATGCTGCTTTTTCAAACTCATCATCGTCATCAACCGTTTCAAGCATTTCGTCGCCGTTCTTATCGGTTACAAGTTTAAGAATGACATACTCATCGCTCTCTTCCGCAAACGGGATCAATGCATAATACATCTGCCCATCAAGTTCCGCCTTGCCTATGCATTCAAATTCTTTTTCTTCACCTGATTCGTCATCAACCAGTGTATACACTTCAAACTCTTCTTCATCGCCGTCATCTATTGCCGACATATCTTTTTCTTCTGCCATCTGAATAAACCTCCAATATATGTTGTTAACAGTTGCCTATACATTCTATATGATTTTCGACCGTTTGTCAATACATAAAACCAATCAATTGAATTTTTTTCAATTACGCTTATCTGCGAAATCCAAACGCTGTTTTATACAAAAAATTTTAACAATATGTATATTTTAATAAA
>CALBLD010000041.1 GCA_937895775.1 uncultured Clostridia bacterium | reverse complement strand
TCTGCCTGCAAGCTTTATTGCATCCTCTATCGTTTCGGGTCTGCCGACGCACTCTATCACGCAGTCGATATTGCCCTCGCCGAGCTTTTCGGCTGCATTGTCGGACGGTGCGACCGCACAGTCGGTGCCAAGCTCCAACGCCTTCGCCCGCTTGCTTTCGATGGGTTCGATTGCGGCTATGAACGAAGCTCCCGACAGCTTTGCAAGCTGAATCATAAGCAGTCCGATCATTCCGCATCCGATCACAGCGACCCTGCTTCCCGGCTTTATGCCGCAAAGTTCAATGCCGTGCAGACAGCAGGATACCGGTTCGGTCATTGCGGCGGCTTCGAAGGGAAGAGCCTTCGGAACTTTGTATGCCTGCGATACCGGAACCGCGCAGTATTCGGCAAATCCGCCGTCAACCGTCGTGCCTATACCGGTTATCGATTCGCAGAAGTGACCGATGCCGCGGCGGCAGAACTCACATTTGCCGCAGAGCTTGTTCGGATCGACGCAGATATGGTCGCCGATTTCAAATCCGACGGTGTCCGATCCGACCTTTACGACCTCGCCCGCAAATTCGTGTCCGAGTACAGTACCCTCAGGTGTCGGTGCGGCACCCTCGTCTCCGCAGAATATGTGTGCATCGGTGCCGCATATGCCACAGGCACGGACGCGGATCAGAAGCTCGTCGCTTCCGATTTCGGGGATGTCGCGCTCCTCAACTCTCAGATCGTTTTTTTTGTAAAAAACAGCTGCCTTCATTTATAATATCTCTCCTTTGAAAATATTTGCGTCGGGGATCGACGCTATTGCACCGTAATGCTCGGTGCTCTTTCCCGAAATATAGATTGCTTTTTTCAGATATGCCGACGCTTTTTCGGAAGTAAGCAAAGAAAGATTTGCTCCGTCTCCGATAAACTGCGCAAGGAAGCTTCCGAAGAAGATGTCGCCGGCGGCGGTCGTGTCAACGGTTGCGGCTTCTGCGGCGGGCAGGGATGCAAAACCGTCTCTTGTGTATACCGAGGCACCGTTCGGACCGTCTGTTACAAGAACCGCGGTCATACCAGACGATATCAGCAAATCCGCATTGCTCTTTTCGTCCTCCGAGCCGAAGAGCATGGCAAGCTCTTCCTTCGAAATTTTCAGAATATCGACCTTGTCAAGATGTTTTTTCATCATTTCGATAGCCTGCTCACGGCTGTCCCAGAGCGGCTCGCGGTAGTTCGGATCGTATGTAATTATACAGCCTGCCTGCTTTGCGATACCGAGGGCGTATTCGGTTGCCTCTCTCGCCGGATTGTTTGTCAGCGAAAGCGATCCGAAATGAAATATCTTTGAGTTTTTTATGATTTCGGGGTCAACATCGCTCTTTTCGAGGAAAACATCCGCCCCGAATCTGCGGTAAAAGCTGAAATCCCTGTCTCCGCTTTCGCTGAGACTGACGAACGCAAGGGTGGTGTTGTGAATCGGATCGGTCGCAAGCCCGGCATCCGAGATGTTGCAGTCGGCGAGGCAGTCTCTGAGAAACCTGCCGAACATGTCGTTGCCGACCTTTCCGATAAAGGCGGAACTTCCGCCGTATTTTGAGACGGTCGCAAGCAGATTGACCGGCGCACCGCCTGCCTTGCGGGCAAATATCGCATCACCGGACGGGTCTTTCCCGGATGGGGTAAAATCAATAAGTATCTCGCCGAGGGCGGCTATGTCGTATTTCATGTTTCTTTGCCTCCGATTCCGATTGACAAATCTTTTATCAGGTAGTATAATACAGTAAAACGATCAAACAGTCAATACTCGCCATCAAAATTGATCGAACGATCACTACGATGAACGAAAAGGAGCAGGCAAATGAACAAAGAACGTGAAAGAGCGATTCTTCAGATACTTGTCGAACGCAAAAAGGTGACGACAAAGGAACTGTCGGCGGCACTGTATGCGAGCGAGCCGTCAATACGCAGAGATCTTTGCGAGTTGGAGAAAAAACGGCTGTTAAGACGTGTGCACGGCGGCGCGCAGATAGAAGAGTCGGCACTTTCGGATATAAAACTGCCGTTTCTGCTCAGAGAGATCGAGAGCAAGGATGAAAAAATAAAGATCGCGGGCAGAGCGGCGGAGCTTGTACACGACGGGGATACCGTCTTTCTTGACGCGTCAACGAGCGCGTACAGTATACTCCCGTTTCTTGCCGAAAAATCCGATCTGATAGTCATAACCAACGGAATAAGGGCGCTGACCTATCTCGGAGAGGCGAACATAAACTGCATCGGAACGGGCGGCGAGGTGATGAACTCATGTCTTGCCTTTGTCGGTGAGGATGCCTGCCGGAGCGTGGAGAAATATAATGCGGATATCTGCTTCTTTTCGTGCAGGGGACTTTCGGACGACGGCAGACTCACCGATATATCGAAGCAGGAAAATGAAGTGAGAATCAGGATGATCGGACGGTCGGAGCGTACATACATGCTCTGCACAGCCGACAAGAAGGGAAGACTTTTTTATCATACGATATGCCGCAAAGAGGATATCGACGGTATAATCACATCGCAGGGACTCTGAAATAAACGAAAAACCGCCGTGAAACGATTTTACGATCGTTTCACGGCGGTTGCCGTATGTCGGTTATCTCTTGCAGTAAAGGATGTATCTGCCGCGGGCGGTGCGGACGCTCTCGCAGTCAAGCTCAAGAATGTCAATCACCTTCCGGAGCGTGCCTTGGGTCGTTATGTCCACATACACGTAGTCGGGACGTTTGTCGGGGTTCAGCCTGTAATAATCGGCAAGCCGGACGAGCGCGGCGGTCACCTCGACAGAGGTCTGATTGCCTATCGATATCCATGACGAAAACGAAGAGTTCCGCTTTGCGTCGGCAAGATAAAGCCCGGTCTCGGTCGAAAAGTAGAGTACGTTTCCGCCTTTGATGTTCCTGATTTCCTCGGTGTCCCGCAGCAGACGCTCGTTTTCGGATTTCATATAATCGGTGGTGATTATACCGCGGTTGATGCCGTATCCGATCCTTGCGTCAAGATATTTTGTGTCGTTGTCCCAGAAAGTCGTGCCTGCGCGCAGTTTTATCATCACGACGGTGACAAGACAGAGCGGAAGGAGTGCCGCAATCGCACAGATCGGCTTTGCCCATGTCTTTATTGCGGCGGAGGCGCAGAATTCGCCGATCAGAAGAGCGATAAAGCATATGCTTACCACCATTCCGACCGAAAAGACCGACGAAACCACAAGAAAGCACTGGTTTGACGATGCGGAAATCGCATATGAGTAGAAAAATGTCGGCAGAAAGACGAGATAAAACAGGCGTGAGGGTCGCTTTTCAAGCAGAAAGAAGGAGACAAGCCCGAGCAGATTCATCGGCATCATGACGCAGTTTACTATGGTCGTGTCGGCAAAACCCGCCGCATAAACGGCAGTTACCGCGGCGGCGGCAACGAAGCAGACAAACCGACGCACCGGCGAGTGCCTGTCAATGCATGCAGCAAGTGCAAGCAGAAGAGTAAGAATAAAGCAGGGCGCGGCAAACATATTGCTTGTCGAGATGTAGCCGAAGAAAAATTTTACCGTATAGACAAAGGGAAAGCTCAGATGCTCTGGATCGCCGAGAATCATCGGGATCGCATCGATTACATGAGAGAGGGTCGTGCGCGAGAAGAGAAAACCGAAGAAGACAAGCGCGGCGGCGAAAACCCCGACCGTAATTCCGAGAAGTGCGGGAAGCGATACATCAATGCGGATGTATCGACCGACGGACGGTATGCGCTTCAGAATGAATATGACGGCAACTGCCGCCGCATATATAAAGTAGAGTGCGGCAAGATATGGACAGCAGAGGACCGCGGCGGCAAAAAGGATTCCGGTCAGAATGTCGTAAAAAAGATTTTTTGCCGTAATTCTGCCCTGTACCTCATCCTTCGGACGGGTTGCAAAGAGAACCGTTGACAGCGCAAAAAAGCCGATGCCCATCGAATTGTAAGAGAGAGCCATGATGTTGAAGGGCGCATAGAGCATGAAGATGATGCTCCCGACGAGTGCGCCCCATGCGCAGGTTCTGCGCAGACGCATGAAAAGCACCGACGAGCAGATGATCTGGAAAATCACGTAAATCAGTCTGAAATGCAGGATCATTCCTTCGCACGACGGATTTATCGCAAGATATATTCCCATGACAGGCAGGAGAAGAAGTCCCGACAGCTGGGAAACATGCCATTCCTCGGTTATCGGCGAGTCCCCCTGTAAAAGTCTTTTTGCTGTTGTAAGATAGAACGCCTCGTCGCGGTTGCCGAAGCCGTAAAATGCTTTCCACACGAGGAAAGCCGTCGCGCAGACGAGCAAAATGCAAAATGCGGCGATGTCTGCGTTTTTTCGCAGCCATGACGGCAGAAGATCTTTTTTATTGGTTGTCATCGGTACTGTCCGCTCCTTTTTTTGAAGGTTTTTTCGCCGCTTCCTACACTTTTGCCGATCGTGAGATCATTTAAGTGCCATATTGCGCGTATCTTTTCGGGGCATTGTAAAGTTTCTCGTTTCATAATACCACAAAGAAGACACCGTGTCAACAAAAAGATGTCAATTCGGCAAAAAGGTCGGATATGTTGTGTATCTGCGGAGCCGCATGCTATTGACAAAGTCAAGATAATGTGATAAAATTACTCACCGGGTAAAACGGCAAATCCGAAAAAGGGTGCGGAAAAACGGCATGAAGAAAACAGAACCCATAAAAACCGTATACTATAAGGACGAACTCGGGGACGAGTTTTCCTCCGCCGTAATTACTCCGAAAAAGATCGATGCTTCCTACATCTACGACCGCGACGGGCTTTGGGGGAGATTTTTGCACTTTTTCTGGTACAGGCTGGTTGCGATACCGCTCGGGTACTGTTACCTGAAGCTTGCTTTTCACCATAAGATCATCGGCAGGGAAAAACTGCGTGATTATGCGAAAAAGCCGCTTTTCATCTACGGTAACCATACTCAGGCGACCGCCGACGCTCTTATCCCGACATTCATTACACACCCGAGGGACGCATATGTTATAGTGCATCCGAACAACGTGTCAATGCCTTTTCTCGGAAGAATAACGCCTTATCTCGGCGCACTTCCGCTGCCCGATGATCTGGACGCCACCAGAAACTATCGTGCAATAATCGAAAAACGCATCAGAGAAAATGCCCCGGTCTACATCTACCCCGAGGCACATATCTGGCCCTATTTTACCGGGATACGGCATTTTACCGAGCTTTCTTTCCATTACCCCGTGAAGTATGACACACCTGTTTTCTGCTTTACGAACACCTATCGCCACCGTCGCTTCTCCTCAAAGCCGAGGATAGTTACATATGTTGACGGTCCCTTTTTCGCCGACGGGTCACTTCCCCCGAAAGAGCGGAAAAAGGAACTCCGCGACAGGGTGTTTGAGTGTATGACCGAAAGAAGCAGACTTTCGGATGTCGTGCGTATCGAATACCGGAAGGAAGGAGATTCGGACAGTGATTGATATCATGTTTGCCGGAAACAAAAAGGTCTTTGACGGGATACTCTGCTGTGCGCTTTCTGTCTTTATGCGGAGCGAGCTTCGCGAAGGCGTCCGCTTTCATCTGCTGACGATGGATGTAAGTCATCTGAGAGACGACTATCTTCCGATAACCGATGAACAGGTCGCATTTCTGGACAGAGTGGTGAAGTGCTATGGAAAAGACAATTCGGTCGCAAAATATGATCTGACCGATCTGTATATGGAGGAGTTCGACGGCTGTCCGAACGAGGGAGCCTATTGCTCTCCGTATACTCTCATACGTCTTTTTGCCGACAGACTGCCGCTTCCCGACAAGATACTCTATCTTGATGCCGATATAATGTTCAACAGAGATATAAGACTGCTTTACGATATCGACGTAAGCGAGGTCGAGTATGCGGCGGCGAACGATCACTACGGCAAATATCTGCTCAGATATGACTATATAAATGCCGGCGTTTTGCTCATGAATCTTTCAATGATGAGAAAAACGGGTATACTTACAAGGGCGAGAGTACTTCTGCGGCAAAAAAAGCTTACTTTTGCCGATCAGAGTGCGCTTATCCGCTCGACAACAAAGAAAAAACTGCTTCCGCAGCGGTTCAATGACCAGAAATTTCTGCATGCGCATACGGTGGTGAGACACTTTTCGAAGCGTCTTTTCTATCTGCCCTATCCGCATACCGACAATATAAAGCAGTGGGACGTGAGCCGTGTGCACAGAGTTTTTCATTATTATGCATTTGACGATATTCTTTACGAATATATTTATCTGCGGACTCTTTTCGAAAGAAACGGAGAGATCGGCAGACGTGACGAACAATAAAGAAAGGAGCAACGAATGGCACAAACAAGCT
>CALBLD010000040.1 GCA_937895775.1 uncultured Clostridia bacterium | reverse complement strand
GCCCCGGCCATCCTCTGTAGCCGAGAGATACCCTGCCGGTTTATTCAGCATAATATAAACATTATGTGTTCCTCGTTTTATTCCAATTCTCCGACCTCTGAAATCAATCCGGTCTTTATCAGGTCGTATTTTCATACCTATTTCGGCAGGCATACCGTTAACAGTTACATTTCCCTGTTCTATTTCTTTTTCCGCAGCACGCCGCGAACAAATTCCGCAATCGGATATGTATTTTTGTATGCGTACGTTTTTATCGTCTGACTTCATTTTTATTTTTCCTTTTCAGATTGCGCCCCTGAACAGAGACAAAATTTTTTCAAAGAAATCGCTTATTATTTTAAATAAGTTTTTCTTCTTTTTGACTTCAATTTCAACATTCGTCTCGGGATAAAGCGGAATATCGGCAAGATACGCATTATCTTCAGCCAGAAAGACCACCTTTCCCTCTGATTTGTCTGATGATGCAGGTGCGTATATAAACCTGTCACATTCGTACACATACCTGAAAGACGTTCCTGCCGGCAACCAAATTTCACAGCAATCGCGATTTACAAGTGTGACTTTTTTTTGATCCGAATTCTCAACCGCAACATCGACAGTATACTGCCCTTTTTCCGCAAGTACTCTTTTAACATACCGACTTTTACCGAAAGCATGAAGTTTTTCGTGATCTGCCCAATCATTAGGGGCTGAAAGAGTCACTGCAACAAGCACAAGACCGTCATTATCCGTGACAGAAACAAGGCATCTGCCTGTTTTTTTGGTAAAACCGGTCTTTCCTCCGATGCAACCGTCAAGACGCCAAAGAAGTCTGTTATGATTTGTAAAATATCTTTTCAATCCGCACTCGGGTTCGGATACATACTTCTTTGTCGAAACGATCTTTGCAAAAATCTCATTGTGCATTGCTGAATTCATTATAACAGCAAGATCATATGCGGACGTATAATGTCCGTCTTCGTACAATCCATGCGGGTTCATAAAATGAGTGTTCTCAAGCCCGAGATCACTTGCTTTTTTGTTCATCATGTCAACAAAAGTTGGCAGATCTCCGCCGACAGCAACGGCAATTGCTATTGCGGCATCGTTTGCACTCTGCAACATAAGTGCATAGAGCAGATCGATGAGCGGAATTTTTTCATATGCAGTCAGATATGCGGATGACCCCTCTGTTCCGACAGCATCCGGCGTTATTGATACAATTTTTTGCGGATCGAAGAAGTCAAGTGCCACAAGCGCCGTCATTATTTTTGTTGTGCTTGCCATCGGTAAACGCAAGTCGGCATTTTCCGAATAAACAATTCTCCCATCCCCGTCAATAAGCACCGCTGACTTAGATGACAAAACCGGCGGCATCGGTATGGTAGCCGAGTGAACGGAATTAAACGACAGGCAAGAAGCAACTGCCAACAAAACCGTTAATCCGTAAAAAAGTTGCCGGCGACGGATAAAAGATGTCAATTTCGCACAACCCGCTTTCATCAATGATAATCACTACACAATCTATATGAAGAGAATTATGCGAATATTCCGTTATTGCTTGTTATCCTGTTGTTCAGAGAACGTCTCTTTGACATCGGGGTTTTTCTTCTTTTTTACAAGAGACAAAATCTTTTCGACGATCTCGGGCGAACGTTCGACATCAACCAGTTTATCGATTTTATCGGGAGCCGGAGCCGACGATCCACCGTTGGAAGCATCAGGTGCGGTTACCGGCAAATATTGAACCGAACCGTCCTGTTTGGTAATAAGAAATCCGACCGGAGTAAGTGAAACACCTGTTCCGCCACCTCCGCCGAAATTTGAATTCTTGGCATTTTGCGAAGAATTTTTACCGAAAAAATCTACTCCGCCGGAAGCGTAACCTACCGACATTTTTGAAACAGGGATAATAACCGTGCCGCCTGCGACTTCAAACGGCTGTCCTACTACTGTATTTGCATCCACCAATCCTTTGATACTGCTGAGAGATGCATTTATGACTCCGTTCAGCTTACTCTCTTCCATAATTACAAATTACCTCCGTACACTATTTATTATTTATATTTTTTAACTTTTTTCCGATATAACCATTCAAAACCGAAAATAGCATTGCAAACACATGCCATACACGTAGCCTGAAAATCAGTTTTAAATCCAGCTCTGATTTGGTTGACGCAAAATCAGCTGCAACTTTTATGTCATCATTTTTTTTAACCTTGAAATTCGTTATGTTATACAAAACCTCTACAATGTACGCGACACTCTGGCAAACCGCTCCGTAAGCAATAGCTGTCGTTGCGGCATCGCCCGTCGCAACTTTTATCCTCATTCTCACAGCGGTTATCCTCAAATGTTTTCCGAAGCTCGCAAACAGGCGTTTTACAAGTTCAAGTACGAGATCAACAAGTTCGACTATATCCTCAAGCGACCTGCTTTCTTTCTTCTTAGCGTTGTTAGCATCATCTGTAACCGTAGAGTCGGCTGCTTTTTTTGCTTTGCGTTCTTTCTTTTTTGCTTTTTTTTCTTCTGCTTTTGCTTGCTTTTCAAGCATCCTCGCATATTTTTTTGCCGTGTACCTTGACGGATTAGGCTTTTTTATGGCTTTAGGGGTGATTCTGAATTTTAAAAAAAGCACTCTTATATAAACGGAAAGTTCATTATCATATGTCAGCACAACATTTGCACTTATCATCCCGATAAGCCAAAGAATTGCCACGATCGATAAAAAAATTATCCATCCTTTCATATTCAGCCCCCTAAAAAATATTTCAGTCAATTTCCCGAACAGTATAACATCTCATGATCCTCGGCGGATCGCTCTCTACAACGGTTCCGTCGTATGTAACAATTATTCTCATACCGTTTTTAAGAGCGGAGACAGTCAGTTTCTCGCCGTTCTTCCCAATAAGTTCTGTTGCACTTGAAATATAAATTATCAATTCCCGACTGTTGTCACCCTCGGACGTAACATTGACAGAATATTTTCCGATATTGTTCACCCTTGCACAGAAATCTACCCTTTTCCCGTTGTCGTGATATTCGGTTGCATTGATGTAGTCATTGATTTTACCGTCACCATCCGAAACCGATCTGCCGCATCCGGAAAGAGCAAGCTGAGCAAATAAAACAGCTGTAACAAACAAAAAAACAAAATATTTTTTCATATTCCCTCGATAGTAACCTGTTCACCGTCCTTTTCATCGACGGCATCCGGCAGATCATCAAGCTTTTCAATACCGAAGACTCTTAAAAAATCCGGAGTTGTTCCGTAAAGGTTGGGTCTTCCGGGAACGTCAAGTTTGCCTTTTACTTCGATAAGCGACTTTTCCGAAAGAACTGCAATAGCATACCCCGAGTCAACTCCTCTTATCTGCTCAATAACAGCCTTTGTTATCGGTTGGTTATACGCAATAATTGCGAGAACCTCAAGCGATGAATTCGACAGTTTACCCCGTTGATGAATTCCGAGGGCTTCCCTTACGTAATCATCATATTTTTCTTTGGTACAAAGCTGTACCGAGTCTTCAAGACGCACAATCTGTATCCCGCGGGTTTCGGCTCTGAACCTGTTTTCCATCCCGTCTACAAGTTCTTCGACTTTCTTTACGGGTTTGGTGATTATTTCCGATATTTTGGCGTATTCAAGGGGATATCCTGCTGCAAAAAGCATTGCTTCGATTATTTCTTCGGCTTCATCATCCGGTATAGAGAATTCATCCAGGTCAGTCGGTAACGGCATTGCACATTTCCCTTTCGTTAAGTTTAATCATCGGATTGTCGGATTCGTCACTGCATACAAGACGACCGGATCTTATCAGTGAAAGAATTGCCATAAACGAAGCAACAAGCTCGCTCTTGGTTCTGTTAGTCAATAGCAGCTCTTCAAAAGAACTTCCGCCGGTTCTGAAAAGATATCTCATTATAAAGAAGCTCTTTTCGGGTACAGGTGTTATCTTGCGCGTTAATATGGTATTCAGAGTTTTGATCGGGACATCCGTGCGGTTTTCCGCCTCGGTCCTTAATCTGAATTTCATCTTTTCAAAAGCGTTTATAAGCATATCGATCGTATGATCTCCGACATAGGTACGATCAATACCGACCTCGTCGGTTTCTTTGATGTATCTGCCCTGATAAATCGAATAGCGTTCACGCAGTGCCGCAGCTTCAAGCTTTGCCTTGCGGTATTCAAGCAGGGCATCTACAAGATCGCGTCTTGGGTCATCCGCCTTTTCGCTGTCAGGCTTCGGAAGAAGCATTTTACTTTTGATAAGCATCAGTCTTGACGCCATGTCCAGAAATTCCCCGGCAATATCCATGTCAAGCTTTTTCATCCGATCTATATATTCCATATACTGATCGAAGATGAGTGAAATAGGTATGTCATATATACTGACCTTATTTTTTGATATAAGTGACAGGAGAAGATCAAGCGGACCCTCAAATATT
>CALBLD010000039.1 GCA_937895775.1 uncultured Clostridia bacterium | reverse complement strand
CAGACAATTCCCTTCTACCGTAATTTCCGATAAGACGCGCCGTTTATGCCCGTCTCACGGTATTATATCACAGCTTGCCGTCAATGTCAAGTATCGCTTTTCCCGTTTTGCCCGGCTATCATTGAGTGAAGTGCGTCGATTGCCTGTGACAGTCCGCCGATCTCGTCTATCAGTCCCTCTTTGACCGCATCCTCTCCTTCAAGGATTGTACCGACATCGGTGGCGATCTCATCGGTCTGCATGAGAAGCTCACCGAAGCGTTCCTTCGATATTCTTGAGTGTTTTGTCACGAAATCGGTTATACGGTTCTGCATCTTTTCGAAATATCTGTAGGTCTGCGGCGCACCGACAACCGTCCCGCTTATCCTCACGGGATGCACCGTCATTGTTGCCGACGGCACTATGAACGATTTCTTTGCCGCAACCGCAAGCGGCACACCGATCGAATGTCCGCCGCCGAGCACAAGCGACACGGTCGGTTTTTTCATTGACGCTATAAGTTCGGCTATGGCAAGTCCCGCCTCAACATCGCCTCCGACCGTATTGAGCATGAGCAGAAGCCCGTCTGTGTCCTCGCCCTCTTCGATCGAAACGATAAGCGGAAGTATATGCTCGTATTTCGTCGTTTTCTGATTATCCGGGCAGAGATAGTGTCCCTCAACCTGCCCTATGACGGTAACCGTCCTTATGCGCGAATTTCCGTTTTCGGTCTTTATCGAACCGCAGTCGTCGGGACGATCCCCGTTTTCGTCGTCATTTTGCACGGTGCTGTCGTTTTCGCCGTCAAATGACGCAGTTCTTAATATTTTTTCCATAATAGTAGTCCTTCCCTGTTTACTTTTTCAAAAAAACGTGATATAATTACAGAAGCGTAGTGCAAATATTATTTCCTGTAATTATCGGAGGTATTCATTTATGAATTTTATCGTTGAAACATCCGCACGTCATATTCATCTGACAAATGCGGACATTGAAAAGCTTTTCGGCGAAGGTGCCGTACTGCACAACAAAAAGGATCTTTCCCAGCCGGGACAGTTTGCCTGCGAAGAAAAGGTTGAGCTTGTCGGACCCAAGGGCAGTCTCAAGGTCTCGGTTCTCGGACCCGCAAGATCGGCAACACAGGTAGAGCTTTCGTTTACCGATGCGCGCACACTCGGACTCAAGGGCGTCCCGGTACGCGAGAGCGGCGACATCGCGGGAACACCCGGAATAAAGCTTGTCGGACCCGCAGGAGAGGTTGAACTTACCGAAGGCGTTATCATTGCAAAGAGACACATACATATGACTCCGGCAGACGCCGATGCTTTCGGTGTAAAGGACAAGGACATTGTCTCGGTAAAGATCGACAGTGCCGACCGTTCGACCGTTTACGGCGATGTAGTGGTTCGTGTTTCGTCCTCCTATGCGCTTGCAATGCACATAGATACCGACGAATCGAATGCCGCATGCGCATTCGGCGTATGCTACGGCGAAATCGTAAAATAATAGTTTTACGCACTGTCTGACGACAAAGCGAAAAACGAAAGGACAATTTATAAAATGGCAGAAAACAACCAAAGTCAAACACCCGCCGGATGCACACATGACTGCTCGTCCTGCGGCGAAAGCTGCCCTTCCAAAAACGGCGAAAGTCTTATCGAAAAAGCCAATCCCGGCTCTGACGTAAAGAAAATAATTGCCGTCGTAAGCGGAAAAGGCGGAGTCGGAAAGTCACTTGTGACATCGATGCTTGCGGTTCTCACGCAGAAAAGCGGCAGACAGGCAGGCATTCTCGACGCGGATATCACAGGTCCGTCGATACCGAAAATATTCGGCGCGGATTCCCAGATCTTCGGAAACGAAATCGGAATGCTTCCGGTCGAAAGCAAAAGCGGCATAAAACTCATGTCGATCAATTTCATGCTTGAGGACGAAACAACTCCTGTCGTATGGCGCGGTTCACTCATATCGGGTGCGGTAAAGCAGTTCTGGACCGACGTATGCTGGGGAAAGACCGACTGCCTCTATATCGATATGCCTCCCGGAACCGGAGACGTTCCGCTGACCGTATTCCAGTCGATTCCGATCGATGGTATAGTTATCGTGACCTCACCGCAGGATCTTGTTTCGATGATAGTCGCAAAAGCGGTCAACATGGCGAAGATGATGAACATTCCCGTAATCGGAGCGGTCGAAAATTACAGCTATTTCGAATGTCCCGACTGCGGAAAGCGTCACAACATCTACGGAGAAAGCCGACTTGACGAAGTTGCCGCCGAATACGGCATACCTGTTCTCGCAAGGCTTCCGATCGACCCGTCGCTCGCAAAGCTGTGCGACGAAGGTCGGCTTGAGGAGATTTCGGACAAGCAGTGCGCATATCTTTCGGACGCGATCGGCAAAATATTCGACAAGTAATTAAAAAAAGACGGCAATACAGCGATTTTTTGAACTGTATTGCCGGTTTTTGTTTTTTTGCGGGACCGATGCCCCGTAAAGGGGTACTGTATTTATGAAGGTACTTTCAAAAAGGAGTCAAAAAGTATGGACGACCGCGAGATCATAAAGCTGTATCTGGCAAGAGACGAGCAAGCGATAGCGGAAACCGATGCCAAATACGGCAGGCTCTGCGAGACAATCGCATACAACATTCTGAAAAACCGCGAGGATTCGGAAGAGTGTGTGAGCGATACCTATGCGGGTCTATGGAAGGCAATTCCGCCGAACAATCCGCAGAATTTAAAGGCATTTGTCTGCCGTGTCGCAAGGAATCTGTCTCTGAAACGGATGAAATACAAAAGTCGTGACAAACGCTCTCCGGACATTCTTATACCGCTTGATGAACTTGAGGCGGTTCTGCCGGACGAAGCGATCGTAAACGATATCGGCGACGACGAACTCGGCAGGCTGATAAACCGTTTTCTGCGCAGTCAGAGCGAGGATGTCCGAAACGTGTTCATACGCAGATATTTTTTCTTTGATTCCGTAAACGAAATAGCAAAACGATTCGGCTTCGGTGAGAGCAAGGTTAAAAACATATTGCTCCGTTCCCGGAAAAAGCTTAAGGACTACCTTATCGGTGAGGGTATTGAAATCTGATCCTTCCCTGCGTGGGAGGATCGGCACAAATGTCGGAAAGGAACTCATAAGAATGGAAAACACGAAAATACCGAAAATCGCAAACGCCGTCGGTCTGATAGATGACGATCTCATCTCTTCCGCCGATACCGTCCGCAAAAAAAGAAAAACATCGCCCGCAAAATGGGCGGCAGTCGCCGCCTGCCTTGCGCTGACGATCACTGTCGGTGCATTTTCACTGCCGATGCTGTTCGGTGAAAAAACCGTTGATACGGGCACAAGATACAAAAGCGTAATTATAACACCCGCAGAAAAAGCTATCGTCTGGCCGTGGGAGTACATGACGTTCGCCGAAAAATACACAACTCTCGATTTTGACGGCAGCGAATACCACGGCAGAGGGCGAAAGCTGCCCGAAAACCTTGTCGGCGAATATCTCGGCGGGTTCGTGATATCGGGGTTCGACCATTATACAGGCAACATATATACCGAAAACGTCGGGGTATATGCCGTCGGCGGCGTCTCGCCTGACTTACTTGTTGCGGTAAAGGCAGACAATGATTTCTATGTCTGTCTGAATGACGGTTATTTGCCTCCCACCAGACTCGGCAAGCTTATGGAAGATTCGGATATACCGGGGTCGGTTGACTTTTCACACTTCGGCGAAATAACCGACAAAGGCGGAAACTGCTTTCTTCTGAACGAAACGGACGGATTTTGCCGACTTCTTTCTGACTGCGGCGACGCGCCTCTGTATAACGATTCCGAATGGAGCATAAGCGGTCGGGACGGGCTTGCGTTTACGGTAAGTTCGGAGACGCTCGGAGTTTACAAAAAAGTGATGTATATCACAACCGACGGATATCTTATGACAAATATGTTTGAGCGCGGATATGTGTATTTTATCGGTGAGGATGCCGCAGACAAAATAATCGGATACGCAAAAAGCAACTCGTCAAAGAGCAGTCCCGAGCCTTACGAAAACACGATAGCCGGAAAAATCGTCGGAATAACCGATGAATATATTCTCGTTGACGATTCGGTATTGTGCAAAAATCCGTCGGACGGGATAACCTATAAAATTTTACTGAACGACATCCGTATATCACGCTATGTCGATCGCAACCTGATAAATATCGGCGACAGCGTCTTTGTAACCTACGACGGAAAACCCGACTCATCGGGTACAATAAGCACGGCGACAGGACTGTCCGAAGTAATTATCTCGGACGGCGATGCATATATTCCCGAATAAAAAGCAAAAAAACATTCCCCGGGCGGGGAATGTTTTTTTATTGTTATTTTGTCCAGCCCGATATGCTGTTTCTGAATTCTTCCATCGTCTTTTCGGCAGACTGTGCGCAGTCGCCGTTTACAAGCAGATATATCTTGACCTTCGGCTCGGTACCCGACGGACGGATAACCACGACATTTCCGCCTGTTGTCTCGAAATAAAGCACATTCGATTTCGGCAGACCTGTGGGCGTGACTTCACCCGTCTCGATGTTTGTGATCTTTTCGGTCAGATAGTCGCGCATTGCGACAACCTTTCTGCCGCCGAGTTCCTTCGGAGGCTCTTTTCTGATACCCTCCATAAGTGCCGCCATCTTTTCAAGTCCGTCAAGTCCCTTCATCACGACATTGACGGTTGCCTCTTTATAATAGCCGTAACGCTCGTAAAGTGCTTCCATCGCATCATAAAGAGTCATATTTTTTGCTTTATAATAGGCAGCCATTTCTGTTATGAGCATGACCGCAACAACGCTGTCTTTGTCTCTCGCATAGGTTCCCTTGAGGTATCCGTAAGACTCCTCAAAGCCGAACAGATAATGCCCTACGCCGACATCGTCATGCTTTTTGATGACCTCTCCGATAAACTTGAATCCGGTAAGCACATTGAATATCTTCACGTGGTGTTCGTTGCAGATTTTGGTTGCCATTTCGGTCGAAACGATCGTCTTGACCGCATACGGTCCGTCCGGCATTGTACCTGTATTTTCATATGCGGTAAGGATATAATCAAGAAGCAGTGCGCCGACCTGATTTCCGGTCATAGTGACAAAATTGCCGTCGGAACTTCTTACCATGATTCCGACTCTGTCGGCATCCGGGTCGGTGGCTATAACGAGATCTGACCCGACCTTCTCTGCAAGCTTTGCGCCGAGCGCAAGTGCCTCCGGATATTCGGGATTGGGCTGTGCGACAGTCGGGAAATTGCCGTCAAGCACCATCTGCTGCCATACCGTATAGAGATGCTTTACTCCGCAAAGACGAAGTACCTCCGGTACAAGTCTGTAACCGCATCCGTGAAGCGGAGTGTATACAATCTTCAGATCGTCCGCAACCGCGGGAATTGCATTGACATCAACTCTCTGAGCCGTTACGTTCGCAACAAAGGCATCATCGATCATTGCACCGACTATTTCGATCTTTCCGTCCTCAACCGCCTTGTCAAAATCGGTGGTTCTTACTCCGTCAAATATATCGGTATTTGCGATGAACGACGAAACAATGTCTGCCTGTTCAAGCGAAAGCTGTGCGCCGTCTTCCCAATATGCCTTGTAACCGTTGTATTCCTTCGGATTGTGCGACGCTGTAATGTTTACTCCCGCAATGCATCCGAGATAACGTATCGAAAATGAAAGCACCGGGGTCGGACGCAGAGCGTCGTGAAAATAGACCTTTATCCCGTTTGCGGCAAGCACCGATGCGGTCACCCTTGCGAAAAGCTCGCTGTTGTTGCGGCTGTCTCTTCCGACAACAACGCCGCGCTCCTGCTTTCCTTCTTTTATTATCAGATTGGCAAAGCCCTGGGTCGCATGTGCGACAGTGTAAACATTCATGGCGTTGGTACCTGCCATCATGGTTCCGCGCAGTCCTGCGGTTCCGAATTCAAGATACCTGAAAAAGCGAAGCTCTATCTCCTTTTCGTTGCCCTCAATGGCACGAAGCTCTTCCTTTGTCTTCTCATCAACCTTATCCGATTCGAGAAAACGGCGATAGCCTGCCATATAATCCATCATAAACAATCCTCCCTGCCGCAGATACGGCACTAATTTACAAAAAGGTTATCCGACACTCTCGGCTTTTATCTGTTCGAGTGCCTTTGAAAGCTGGTCGGGACATGACGTCGGCTTCCCGCCGCATTTTATTCCGCCGAGTCTTTCTATTGCCTCGTCAATCTTCATGCCGCCGATGAGTGCGGCAACTCCCTGTGTATTTCCGCTGCAACCGCCGGTAAAACGTACCGAAACGATTCTGTCGCCGTCAACGGTAATTTCGATCTGTCTTGAACACACACCGTGCGGCGTATAGGTAAATGTTTTCATAATCCAAAGTTCCAACCTTTCTCTTATATCATTTTTTCCTTTTATCTGCCGATCCTATGCATTTGTATATCCCGCAAAGAGATACCGACAGTGCAAAAAGTCTGAGAAAAAGCAATATCTGTTCCGGACCGTCCTTGCCAAAGCGCAGGCTCAGGTAATAATCCTCGTCCTCGAACATCGATCCCGGCAGATCGGCGATGTTTTCACACACTGCGCCGAGCTGTTCAAGCCCGCACAACAGCTTTCCGAGATTTTCGGCAGCAACCGAAACAAGAACGTCCATGGTGTCCGACCCGCGCCTGTAAAATCGATCCTGCCCGAACAGACAGAATCTCGACACCCTCTCTCCGTCGGATACCGTTTCGCACGCAAGCGGAGCAAACAGCTCATACCTGTACGCAAGCTTGATAAACGGAAGAAGCGCACCGTCGTCGCTGTCCGAAACCGGAAGGATGCAAAAATCCGCGTGATGGCTGTAAACATCCTCGCACGAGGAAGCAAAATCATCACTGAAAACAGCCGAAGCCATCGGCAGTTCCTTTGCAAATATGCGATAAGCCGCCTCGGAAAGAGGGGTTCTGAAGCAGGCAATCCGTGCACTTTCTATACGTTTCGTCTCGGTTTTACCGTAAGGGGAGGCGTTTTTCGACGCTATCCTGCGGCAGAGTTCAGCCATGTCCGCAACCGACAGCCGATCGAAGATATATCCGACGCTTTCGCGACAGACGGGTGCCGTTCCTTTGCTCACCGTATGCCGATAAGCATGCAGCAAATCCTCGCGTGCGGTAAAAAAACTGTCTCTGAAGCCGTCGGTATCCGACGCGGGACTTCCCGAAGCTATACAGTCGGCAAGTTCGGAAAGATGCGAAAGTCTGACCTCCAGATCCCTGCCGAGCAGATTTCCGTTTTCATATAGATTTGACAGAATGATTGCCGATACATCCATGCTATCACCAATGCTTTCAGAACATTCATATTTATTTTATATCAAAAAGAGGTGTTTGTCAAGACCGGACGCAAAAGTCACAAAAAGTTCAAATTCGACATGGCTGTGATGTCAAATATCCTGTTTTTGCTTATACTGAAAATGAATAATTTTTTCCGGTGTGTTTAATACGGTCAGAGCCGGGAAAAACTTATATCGGGACAAAACAAACAAACGAAGGTTTGTTACGGTATCCGTACACCTTCGGAAAGGACTGTATATGACAGTAAAACGGGGAGACATTTATTACGCTGACCTTTCTCCGGTCATCGGCTCTGAACAGGGCGGACTTCGTCCGGTACTTATCGTGCAAAATGATGTCGGTAACAGATACAGCCCGACCGTGATCGCCGCGGCGATCACGAGCCGCCTTTCAAAAAACAAACTGCCGACACATATCGACGTGTGCAGAAGCGACACGGCGGATGCCGAATCCTACGGGCTTGCCCGCGACAGCGTCATATTGCTTGAACAGATACGCACTCTCGACAAGCGGAGGCTCAAAGAAAAGATGGGGCATCTCGACGATCATACAATGCAGCAGGTCAACAATGCAATATCGGTAAGCTTCGGTCTGACCGAAGAGCCGGGCGGCAACGCACCGGGCGGCTTCGGCAACGCCATAGGCTGAAAAAAGCGACGTCATATTGCCGCAGGGTCGGTATATGACGTCGTTTTAAGGTCAAAAATCTCTTTTTTTGCTTGACTTTGCGGCAAAAATAAGTTAAAATGTCTTTGTACTGAAGAAGGATGGTGATTCTACATGCATATTGTCTCGGGCGACACCCTTTTTGCGAGAATGATACAGATCGTGCTTGAAAATGCGGGATATACGCAGATTATCGTCTCATCAAAAGCAAACCGCAGATATGATCTTGCGGTAATCGACCTTGATGCTTTCACGGAGCCTCCGCAGGCGGATCAGTACATAACATTTTCCCGCATGCAGGGTCGCGGTGCCGATCTGATACGCCCGTTCAGAACCGACGAGCTTGTCGCTCTTGCCGGTGAACGCTTCGGTGCACCGTCGCATGCGCATGCAAGACGCGGCAATACCGACACTCCCGACAGCCGCAGAGAGCAGTTTTCGGCGGAAATAGCCGTGTCCGAACCCGACAGCATAACCGTAAACGGAGTCAGAATCGGACTGTCGCCAAAAGAGTACAGACTCTTTCTCGTTCTTCTTTCGAACAGAGGAAAAGCCGTTTCCAAGGACGTCCTGCGCTCCTCGGTATTCGACGGCTGCGACGGAAACAACACCGAGGTCTACATAAGCTATCTGAGAAAAAAACTCGAAGCCACAGGATGCAGGATCGCAACAGTACACAAAAAGGGATACATTCTGCTATGAGCGACAAACCGATACTTATAAAAAACGGGCGCATACCCGACCGGAAAAGCGGCAAGCTGATCGCTTCAGACATACTTATAAACGGCGGTATAATCACCGCGCTCGGTGATATCCCGCAGAAAAAGGGATACCATGCGGTAAACGCGCGCGGTAATGTAATTTTCCCGGCGTTTACCGATCTGCGCACGCATCTGTTCATTCCTCCGTACATACGGACCGAGGACATCAGAACAACCGCCGCTGCGGCACTCGCAGGGGGGTACGGCTGTCTTCTTTCCGCTCCGCACGCTCCGATACCGGTAACCACCCCCGAGCAGATAGCAAGAATAATCGCGGCATCGGGACAGCTGCCCTGCGACATAATCCCGGTCGGGTCGATGACAGATGCTTTTGGAAAAGCATCCGATTTCGATACTCTCATCTCCGCCGGTGCATTTGCGCTTGCGGATGATTCGTCCGAAGATTCCGGGCTTATCTTCCGCACCATGAAATATTGCGCGGAAAATGACAGGCTGCTTATCATGCATGCGGATACCGGACGCGTGCAAGGAAACTTTTCGGACTACAGAGGCGGCGGCAAAAACGGCTGTGTACCCGAGGATGTCAGATGTGCGACAATCCTGACGCTTGCCGCAAAAAGCGGTTGCAGGCTCCATATAAGCGGGGTGTCCTCCGGCTGTTCGGCAAGACTCATATCGATAGCAAAGCGCGAAGGAGTGAATGTGAGTGCGGACACCTCCCCTCAGTATTTTTCGATGACATCCGAGGACATGCTCTTCTACGGAAACAACGTAAAACTTGCGCCCCCGCTCAGAAGCCGCAAAGATTGCGAAATGCTTATTGAGGCGATCTGTGACGGCACGATTGATGCAATATCCACCGACCACTGCCCGGTTACGGTCAGCGAAAAGTCCGCGGACTTCGAAAATGTTCCGCGCGGCATGCTCGGATTGCAGACGGCGTTTGCCGTGTCGCTTACAAATCTTGTACGGTCGGGATACACCGATCTGTTCACGCTTTATCGACTCATGTCGCAGGCTCCTGCGGAAATACTCGGAAGAAACGCCGTGATCGAGGTGGGCGCACCCGGCAGAGTCGCCGTCTGCGACATTGACAAAGAGTATGAGTTTACCGAAAGCATGCTCCGCTCGCGGTCGATCGTGCGCAACTCGCCCTACATCGGGCAGATTCTGACCGGCTCGGTTGAAAGGGTCATAATGTAAAAACAGAAACCGTCGGTTTACCCGACGGTTCGCGGATTATTGTCAGAAGTCGGAGCCGTTCCAGCCCCAGTCGTCGCAGAACTGATACCTGACATAGGTACGGTCTGTCGGAATACCGAGAATCTCGGAGAACTTTTTGCATATCGCAAATGTCAGCTTTTCGAGATATTCTCTTTCGGCGGAACCGAAGATACTGACCTTCGCCATTGCACACGGCAGGTCATTGCCCGAAAAGTAGATTGTTTCGCCGCCGGAAATGCCGACCATAAGCCAGCGTTCGGATTTTCCGGGTATAAGGGCGATCGCACTGCCGAGCGCATCCTTCAGTTGTTCCGATTTTTTCTTTTCCACGGCAACATTTGTTTTAACTTCAATATAAGGCATAAATAATCTCCTCCGGGCATATAATAATCTGTGAGCGTGACATCACACCGATATTTTATCACGCAACCGAAAAAAAGTAAATACATTTTTTGAATCGGCGAAAAAATAATCAAAAAGCGGATAAAGATTTTGCGAAACCACTTGACAAAGCGTCAGCGATGTGATATAATAATCGGGCAGTTTGGGAGAAGACGCCGGCGTGGCGGAACAGGCAGACGCATCGGACTTAAAATCCGGTGGGACGAAAGTCCCGTACCGGTTCGATCCCGGTCGCCGGCACCAAACGAAGATATATATCGCGGGGTAGAGCAGTTGGTAGCTCGTCGGGCTCATAACCCGGAGGTCGTGAGGTTCAAGTCCCACCCCCGCAACCATGGCGAGTGTTCTTACAGCATTTGAAAGGCTGTAAGAACACTCGCTTTTTAT
>CALBLD010000038.1 GCA_937895775.1 uncultured Clostridia bacterium | reverse complement strand
TGCTTTTCTTTTCAGATGATCGGTTACAAGCATTATATTATTCATCAGACCGTCATAATCTTCGAATATATTGGTGTTTATGCGCTGGATTATGTTATCTCCCGCGACAAAAGTATCGTTTATATGTCCGTTTCCGAAAGGATTTGGCATATCGTTTATTCCGTAGTAGGAAGTGAGAATATTTGATATCTTTTCATTTATGGTCATAGGTGTCTCCCGAACACGTAAAATTCGTTTTTCAAATGTTTATAAGAATCGATCGGCGATACTTCCGATTCGCACCGATACCGTGGGTATTATATCACAAGCTGCGGAAAAAAGTCAAGTGCATTGTTATTGACAAAGACAAAAAAGTATGTTAAAATGTGGATAAAAACAGACAACTGTTCAGAAAGGACATTTTACAAAGCCATGTCAGCATTTTTTGAAAAAAAAACGTTTATCTCCGTTTTGATAACTCTTTTGGTATGCATACTGATATTCGTCGGATGCTCGGAAAAGGAAAATCCGTCTGACACATCGGCATCTGCTTCCGTAGGTTCCGTGACATCATCGGTAATTGTTCCGACTTCCGCTCCGACTGATGCACTCATCAGCATAAAATGCGGCACCGAAACGGCAAGCGGGACGGACAATGTTGTCCTTGAAGCAAGCAAAAGAAACTTTCGTGCCGGGCAGAAAGTGGAAATAACGCTGCCCGAGGGCATGCATTTTGTTGCGGTCAACCTTGCGCAGGGGGTTACAAAAGAAGCGATTCTTTACCTTCCCGACGGAGTCTTTGATTACACGATCCCGAATCTTTCGTTCAGCTATGACACTGCTCTGAAAAACAAAAGCAAAATCACGATAACGGCGCGTATTCCCACCGATGAAGAACTTACAGTTCCGCGCAACCTTTCGCTCAATCCGTTCGATCTTCTTGACGGTTCGACAAAGATAAAGAATTACAAATACTCGGCATACTGGTCGGGCGGCGTATTTCCGCACGCAACTGCATCAAGTGTATGCAGAATTTACGACAGCGAGGAATCAAAATACCAGTTCGAAGCCAGAAATGTCATAGACGGCTATACAAAAAACAACGGACACGGGGGTTATCCGTTCCAGTCATGGGGTCCCGACTCGGATTTCAGTCAGACAAAGGGTTATATCATGATCGATTTCGGTCATGAGGTAAACGTCAATTCGTTACTGCTCTATATCAGAGCCGATTTCCCGCATGACACTTATTTTACTACCATGACTGTCGAGTTTTCGGACGGAAGCAAGCAGGTCTTTACGATCGAAAAAAATGCATCGGCTCAGAGCTTTGATCTCGGAAATGTAAACACATCCTTTATCAGGATAACAAATCTGAAGAAAGAACAATCGGACGGATGGGCGGCGCTTTCCGAGATTGAGATCATCGGCAAAGAAATACTAAACTGAAAAATTTTCTGAAAGGAAACCGACAAATGGGCAGAAACATATATTTTTTACCCGATATTGACAGACTTCAATTCAATCAGCATCTGTCATCGTTAAAGCTCGACGATCCTTGCGTGATTCGGTTCGGCAATTACCACATCATTTACGGCAGTCTGCTCCAGAAGGAGGCTGCTGTCGCCGTATACGGCACCGATGAGGGGATATTCTGTTAT
Source organism: uncultured Clostridia bacterium (assembly GCA_937895775.1). GTDB lineage: Bacteria > Bacillota > Clostridia > Oscillospirales > CAG-272 > CAKSQF01. The sequence goes on along the minus strand of CALBLD010000038.1, from coordinate 2,253 downwards.
ATCAGTCCCGATCTTGAATATTTTGCCGGACCTTTTCTCGTTTCCGAGCCGATTGAAGGCATCTCATCATTTACTGCTCCGAAGATCATATATCACAAAAACAGTTATTTCATGTTTGCAAAATGCCGCAAAGACGATTGCGACTGTCTTGCGGTTCTTACATCGGAAAACCCGCTCGGAAAATTCGTGTTACGATCGGTTCTTACAGACCCGGGATATATTACTCCGTTTACCGACGAAAAAGGCAATATATCACTTTTGATTTCAGCCGGAAGCGGCATGTCTGTTGCCGGTTTTGACTCCAAAAAACATACATTGCACAACCGCAGGTTTTTAAAAGCAGATATTTCACCGATCTGTCCGCCTGTCGTTATCGGTACCGATAGCGGGAGTATCTCCGTGCTCGTTTCCACTGAAAAAGGCATAAGTTGTCTCAATGTCGATCTGTCGTCATACACATGCAAGTCTAAATCGGTGGCAAAAAGAGCGGATTTTAAGGCAGCATCCGTATTTGATCCGTACCCGGACAGTCCGGCAAAGGTACTTGTCTGCACCTATGACAGTCGGCTTATTTTTTTCGAACTCAAGACGAATAAAAAACGAATAGGAATTTCAAAATTGTCGGGTTCAACCGGATTCGGCGCACCGGATAAAAATGACAGACAGACAGACGAAGCATCAACAGATAACGGCAAAAAAAGCATTGAACTTCCGTTTGATCTGTCAGCGGTTGCCGCACTGCTGATCGCGCTGTTCACCGCGGGGATCGGCATTACGATCGGTTTAAAGAACACACACGAACCGAAACCCAAAAAGAAAAAAAGATAATAATACAGCAAAAAATGACACGTACCGATGTCGGCACGTGTCATTTTTTCAGTTAAATTTTTGGGTTATACCGATCTTTTCTTTTTCTTTGCGACAAATACCGCAACAAGGCAGATCAGTCCGACAAGAGCGCATGCGACTGCAAGCGACATATCGATTCCCGTCTTCGGAGGTGTAGGTGTGTCATCCTCGGCGACAAACTGATCGGTAACGAGGATTACGTTGTCGAAAACACTTTCACAGTTCTGTGAGCGCAGACCCACGTTGCCCGACAGTCCTTCCTCGACCGCATATGCGATCACAGGTTCGGCGGAATCGTCGGCGAACACAAATATCATATCGTTCTTTACAACTACCTTAAGCCTTACAAATCCGTCCGATATCTTCATGGTCTTGCCTGATGCAATTGCACCGATATATTTTCCGTCGAAATCAAACAGCTTTATTATATATTCATCACTGCCTGCCTGCGATTCGATCTGAATATTATACGCCGTGATCTTATCCTGACCGTTTTCGGCTCCGGATGCAAAGATATATATTCCGGCGTTTGTCTGCTTTTCTTTGCTTACGCTTATATCTGCGGAAACCGAGAATCTGTTCAGTTTTCCTTTGTTACGGAGCATAAACTTGTATTCTCCGTCTGCGGGTACGGTCAGTTTACCGTCCTTTACTTCTGCCTTTGCTTCTCCGCTCTGCTTTACGTTGAAGTCTGCCTTTCCGTCGTCGAAGTCGAAAACATATTTCTTTCCGTCGACATCATAGTCGTTTACGCTTGCATCACGTACTACGCTTGCATCGTCAAGGTAGACAATATCATCGGCACTGCCGCTGTGACTTATACCGAGCTGTACGGTCGCGGATTTGCCGAGTTCAAAGCGTATCGTCTGCTCTTTGAACTCTTTACCGATAGTAACAGCATTTTCCGCAATGATCTTACCTGTTATCGCATCACGTACAAACAGCTTTGCGCTTCCCGACAAAAGTTTTGTCTTTATCACAAAGTCATACGTTCCGTAGGTAAGCCAAAGCCCCTGGAACAGTTCGCCGTCGCCTTTGATATAGCCTGCATAATCGGGCTGTCTGATTTTTTCATTTGTATCTACGGTCACGCTGTCCTTGATTCCGATCTGTTCGGTACCGACTGTTCCTTTTGACGACCAATAAGAAAGCCCTGTCTTATAAAGTGTTTCGTCTTTGAAGCCCTTTCCCTTGTGCACCTGTTTATCGAAATTTCCGTTCAGAAACTCCCCGGAGCTGTATATTGTACCCTTGATCTTATCTGTCACAATAAAATTGGTCGCCTTGAGAATAATATTATTGAGTGTCAGATCAAAACCCGCAAGATATTCGTTATCATGGAAATAGACATCCTTGATAGGGCAATAGTTATTGTCCTCGGTCTGAGTGTAGTTGTTTGTGGCA
>CALBLD010000037.1 GCA_937895775.1 uncultured Clostridia bacterium | reverse complement strand
AATGAGTATGATACCGCCCGCGATTTCGGCTTTGCTCTTGTATTTTACGCCGAAGACGTTTCCGATCTTCAGACCGACTGCCGAGAGCGTGAATGTAATTACACCGATGAAGCTGACAGCCGCAAAGATGTTTACGTCGGGCAGCAGTGCAAAGGTGATCCCGACCGCGAGCGCGTCTATGCTCGTTGCGATCGCAAGCAGGAGCATCGTGCGGAAGGAAAATGAGGGATCGACCTTTTCTTCATCCTTTGAAAAGCCCTCTTTGAGCATGTTTCCGCCGATCAGCGCAAGAAGAGCAAACGCCACCCAGTGATCGACCGAGGTGATGTATTTTTCGAATGTCGTTCCGAGCAGATAGCCTATCGTCGGCATAAGTGCCTGAAATCCGCCGAACCACGCACCGATTATAAGGTAATGCGAGCGTTTCAGCGTTTTTTCCGACAGTCCCTTGCATACCGACACGGCAAATGCGTCCATCGAAAGCCCGACTGCGAGTACAAAAAGTTCGAGAAGTCCCATTTTTTCCTCCGAAATGAAAGGTCTGCAAAAAGCAGACCTTTGCGTGTTATTTATCCGAGCAGTTTTTCAAGGCGTTCCATTGCCTCTGCAGTGCGTGCGTGATCGCCGAATCCCGAAAGTCTGAAGAATCCCTCTCCGCTTTTGCCGAAACCTTCGCCGGGGATGCCGACGACATTCGCTTTTTCGAGCAGGAGATCGAAAAATTCCCACGATCCCATGCCGTTCGGGCAACGGAGCCAGATATAAGGCGAGTTTTTGCCGCCGTAATAACTTATGCCGAGCTTGTCGAAGGTCTTCATCATCGTCCTTGTATTCTCTTTGTAGTAGGCGATGTTGGCTCTGATCTGCGCAAGTCCTTCGGGGGTAAATACCGCCGCGGCGCCTCTCTGTGTAATGTGTCCCACGCCGTTGAACTTGGTTGACTGGCGGCGTTTCCACATCGAAAGCAGTGAACTGCCGTCGGAGGCGACCAGCTCTTTCGGAATGACGGTGTAGCCGCAGCGCACGCCTGTAAAGCCTGCGGTCTTGGAGAGCGAGCAGAATTCGATCGCACAGCGGCGCGCGCCTTCGATTTCGAATATCGAGCGCGGGCAGTCGGCGTCTTCAATAAATATCTCGTATGCCGCGTCGTAGAGGATTACCGCCCCTTTTTTCAGCGCAAAGTCCACCCAGACCTTAAGCTGATCGCGGTTGTAGCATGCGCCCGTCGGGTTGTTCGGCGAGCAGATGTAGAAAATGTCGCCGTCAAGCGATTCGTCGGGCATGGGGAGAAAGCCGTTTTCGACGTTTCCGGTTATGAACGAGACTTTTCTTCCGTCCATGATGTTGGAATCGAGGTAGACCGGGTAGACCGGATCGGGAACGACGACGCGGTTGTCGGTCGAGAATATGTCGAGGATGTTGGAAACGTCCTCCTTCGCGCCGCAGGTCACGTTGATCTCCTCGGGATCAAGCTCAACACCGATCGAATTTTTGTAGTAATTACCGATCGCTTCGAGCAGGTAAGGCTCGCCGTAGTAGTCGGGATAGCCTTTGAAAGTGGCTTTTTCGCCCATTGCGAGGGCTTCTTTTGCCATTGCGAGGGTTGCGGCGGGGCAGATCGGAAGCGTGACGTCTCCGATGCCCATGTTTATGATGTCAGCCTCGGGGTGATCCTTGGCATATGCCGCTTTTTTGGTTGCGACCGTCTTGAAAAGATATGAAGCTTTCAGATTTTTGTAATTTTCGTTGACTTTGAACATGTCGGTGTCCTCCTGTCTGTAATTTGTTTATTCTCCGGTCAGATTGTGACCGACCCTTCGAATGCCGTTTCGGCGGGTCCTTCCATAATGACCGTTTTTCCGGTGTATGTGATAAAAAGATCGCCGCCGCGCAGATGAACCGTGACCCTGTCGCCGATTTTGCAGAAACCGCAGAGGCAGGCTGCAACGACTGTTGCGCAGGTTCCGGTGCCGCAGGCGAAAGTTTCGCCCGAGCCTCTTTCCCAGACCCGCATTTCAAGCTCGTTTCCCGAGATGATCTTCACAAATTCGGTGTTGACCCGTTCGGGGAAGGCGGGATGATGTTCGAATTTTTCGCCGACCGATTTTATGTCAAAGCCCCAAAGGTCAAAATCGGGATCGACGAAGGTGACGCAATGGGGGTTTCCCATCGAAAGCGCAGTGACGTTGTAAGTCTTGCCGCCAACTGTGAGAGGAAGATTTACCGCCATATCGCCGTCGAATTTTGCGGGTATGTCACGGGGAGCAAGTATCGGCGCGCCCATATCGACGGTCGCCGTGCGCACAAGCCCGTCGCCGCCGAGCGACAGCTTTATCTCCTTTGTACCCGACAGCGTTTCGATCTTTAACGGATTTTTCGGGGACAGACCCTTGTCGTGGACGAATTTTGCCACGCATCTGATGCCGTTCCCGCACATTCTGCCCTCCGAGCCGTCGGCATTGAACATTCTCATTTTTGCGTCGGCAGTCTCCGACGGGCATACGAGAATAACGCCGTCGGCACCGACCGAGAAGTGTCGGCGCGAAAGCTTTACCGCAAGCGACGCGGGGTCGTCGATCTCCCGGTCAAAGCAGTTTATGTAAATATAATCGTTGCCGCAGCCGTGCATTTTAGTAAAACGAAGCTCCATAAACACGATCCTTTCGTAAAAAGTTCGATAATACTTTATTATAATACATCGGCGTCCGCTTGTCAACCGCAAAAAGTCCGAAATAACCGTTTTTTTGCCCTTATTTTTTGTAAGCGGGCAGTTAAAAAACTCTTGATTTTTTGCTTTTGCTGTGTTATAATTATCTTGTGAAATTATGTCGGACGCAATAAAATGCGACGCAGATCGGAAAGGTCAGGGGATATTATGATTCTTGTCACCGGCGGAACCGGATTTATCGGCTCCCATACTGTTGTTGAACTCCAAAACGCGGGTTACGGCGTTGTCATCGTCGATAATCTTATCAATTCAAAGATCGAAACGCTTGATGCCATTGAGCGGATCTCGGGCGTGCGCCCCAAATTCTACGAGAATGATGTCTGCGATAAAGATGCGCTCAGAAGAATTTTTTCCGAAAACAAGATTGAAGCGGTAATTCATTTCGCGGGACTCAAGGCGGTCGGCGAAAGCGTCGTAAAGCCGCTTGAGTATTACTCGAACAATATAATCGGCACGCTTACGCTGCTTGAGGTCATGCGTGAATACGGCTGTCACCGCATCGTTTTCTCGTCGTCGGCTACCGTTTACGGCATGAACAATGTCGCACCCTATACCGAGGATATGCCCACATCGGCAACCAATCCTTACGGTCAGACCAAGTTCATGCAGGAGATCATGCTCCGCGATGTCGCATTTGCCGACAAGGAGCTTTCGGTCGCACTGCTCCGCTACTTCAACCCGATCGGAGCGCATGAGAGCGGACTTCTCGGCGAGGATCCCAACGGAATCCCGAACAATCTCATGCCTTACATATGCAAGGTCGCCGCAGGGAAGCTCCCCTGCCTGTCGGTCTTCGGAAACGACTACGACACTCCCGACGGAACGGGCGTGCGCGACTACATTCATGTTGTCGATCTCGCAAAGGGACATCTGTCCGCACTTCATTATCTTGAAGCACATAAGGGAGTGCTTACCGTCAATCTCGGCACCGGCAAGGGTACATCGGTGCTTGAACTTGTCGCCGCCTTCGAAAAGGCAAGCGGCGTAAAGGTCAACTACAAGATCGCTCCCAGACGCGCGGGCGACGTTGCGACCTGCTACGCATCGACCGCAAAGGCAAAGGAACTGCTCGGATGGACGGCGGAGCACACGATCGAGGACATGTGCGCCGACAGCTGGCACTACATCGTTACAAAGTCGGGCAACTGACCGATAAAACAAAGGATCACGGGACCGCGTTTCTGCGGTCCCGTTTCCGATAAAGGGTAGTTATGAATTTTGAATATACAACAGTCCGTTCGGACAGGCGCACGCTGTCGGTAAAGATCGACCCCGACCGCACTGTCACTGTCCGTGCGCCGCGCTATGCGACCGATGCCGAGATCGAAGGCTTTCTGCTCCGCTATGCCGCAAGGATTGAAAAACAGCTTGCCTTTCTTGAAGAAAGAGCGGAAAAAACGGCGGGGCTGCAAAAGCTCTCCGATGCGGAATACCGTGAGCTGTCCGAAAGGGCGATGTCGGTCTTTTCGGGGAAGGTCGGATATTATTCCCGGCTTATGGGTGTGAAGGTCGGCAGGCTGACTGTGCGCTGTCAGCACTCCCGTTGGGGAAGCTGCAACTCAAAGGGGGATATTTCGCTGAACTGCCTCCTGCTGCTCGCTCCCGATGACGTTATCGACAGCGTCGTCGTCCACGAGCTTTGCCATCTTAAAGAAATGAACCATTCGAAGCGTTTTTACGCAGAGGTTTACCGCTATTGCCCCGACTACGACAAAAGCAGGAAATGGCTGTCGGATAACGGATATCTGCTGATGGCAAGGCGGTTCGGCCCGTGACAATTTTTTATTATGGACATCGGCGGCAATATAAGTAAAACTTATATCAACAATAAGAACGGGATATTTGAAAAAACAGCCGATCGGTGGTATACTTGATCTGCAAGTGAAATTGCATCAAAATCGTTAAAACGGAAGGAACGGTATTCGGATATGATTACAGCTATCACGGGCGGAAGCTTCGGAGATGAAGGAAAAGGCAAGATAACAGACCTTCTCGCCGAAAAAGCGGATATTGTCGTAAGATTTCAGGGAGGAGCAAACGCGGGTCATACGATTATAAACGATCTCGGCAAGTTTGTGCTCCATCTTCTCCCCTCGGGAGTATTTCACAAGGACGTCGTCAATGTCATAGCAAGCGGCGTTGCATTCAATGCGGACGTCTTCTTTTCGGAGCTTGAAGCACTTGAAAAGGGCGGAGTACCGACCCCTCAGATAAAGATATCGACAAGGACGCAGATACTTCTGCCGATCCACAAGCTTCAGGATCAGCTTGAGGAAAAGCGGCTCGGCAAGAACAGCTTCGGCTCAACCCAGTCGGGAATCGCGCCTTTCTATTCGGACAAATACGCAAAGAAGAACATCCAGATCTGCGAGCTTTACTCGGACGCGCTTGAGGACAAGGTGAGCCGTCTTGTCGCAGACAAGAACGCACTCTTTGAGGCGTTTTACGGAGTGAAGGACGCGGTCGACAAGGATGAGCTTATGGCATATCTCAAAGACCTCGGCGTCCGCCTGAAACCCTATCTCTGCGATCTGCCCTATTACATGAACGATGCCGTAAAGGCAGGGAAGAACATTCTCTTCGAGGGGCAGCTCGGCTCGCTCCGCGATGTCGATAACGGTATCTATCCGTTTGTTACCTCCTCCTCTCCGCTTGCGGGATTCGCAAGCGTATCGGCAGGCATACCCCCGTATGCAATAAAGAAGATCGTTTCGGTCGTCAAGTCATATTCGACCTGCGTCGGCGCGGGACCTTTCGTGGGCGAGCTTTTCGGCGAGCAGGCAGAGGATCTGCGCAACCGCGGCGGCGACAACGGCGAATACGGTGCGACAACCGGCAGACCCCGCAGAATGGCATGGTTTGACTGTGTTGCGGCACGCTACGGCTGTATGGTGCAGGGAACCACCGATGTTGCCCTTACCATGCTCGATGTTTACAGCTACCTTGACCGCATCCCGGTGATTGTCGGCTACGACATCGACGGAAAGATCACCGACCGCTTCCCCGAAACATATCTGCTTGACCGCGCAAAGCCGGTCTACGAATATCTGGACGGCTGGAAAACCGATATCTCGGACGTCAAGGAGTATGATGATCTGCCCGACGCCGCAAAGGCATATGTCGAGTTCATCGAAAAGCAGCTCGGCGTTCCGGTAACTCTCGTTTCGAACGGACCGAAGCGCAGTCACATCATTTACAGAGGTTTCAGCGCAGACTGATCTGCCGTCCTCTATTGACAATAAGCAAAACTTATGCTATACTGGCTTCGATATAAGTAATTATTAAGGAGCCTGTAAGCAAATGAACATAAGCTACGATTGGTACAGACTTTTTTGTGCGGTTGCCGACTGCAAAAGCATAACGCTCGCCTCCGAAAAGCTGTACATTTCGCAGCCCGCGGTAAGTCAGGGCATCCGACAGCTTGAAGAGGCGATCGGATGCCCGCTTTTTCTGCGCACCTCAAAGGGTGTGCGGCTGACCGCAGAGGGACAGCTTCTCTACGGCTATGCGACAGCGGGACTGCACAGCATTGACGAGGGCGAGCGGAGACTGC
>CALBLD010000036.1 GCA_937895775.1 uncultured Clostridia bacterium | reverse complement strand
CCGAGCTGTCCACCGATGAGATCGTTTCCCTCGTAAATGATCTTGTTGAAGCACATACAAGGGCAGGATATCCGATATTCTGATAATATAACATAGCGGCGGATGACATTTGTCATCCGCCGCTCTTTTGTGTTATATGGTGCCGCTTTGCTTGCATCAGTCGTCGGTTTTGCAGCTGAGACAGCATCCGACAATGTATACAACCATAGAAATGAGAATACCGGACCAGAAGACCGGTATGCGGTCGTTCTCGTCAAACAGGAAGTTTATGTAAATGAAGTAACTGCCTGTAATGTCCATAACCGCATCGAGCAGATAGACCGCAAAAATCAGGGCGGCGAGAACCGTCGATATTACGATACAGCATTTCGTTGCTGTCGGTAATTTCTGTTTTGACAATACCATTGCTCCCAATACCGACAGAATTTCCGATGCAGGCAAAGGCGCATCTGTCATGAACAGAAGAAACGGCAGCATAACGGTGGCGAGCTTGTCCTCGTTCGGGTCTGCAAGGCAGGGCGCAAGTGCTTCGATTATTTCCAGCAGATATACTATGTCAACAGCTGTAAACAGAAATAAAGCGGCAATAAAAATCACCTTTTTTGTTTCAATACGCGCTTTCATTGTTTTCCATCCCTCATTTACACCGATTATTTTGTTATAAGCACTTGTCTGAGCTTTCTGCGGTTCAGATCGATAATATACAGACGATCGTATTCTGCCGCACAATTCAGCAGTTCGCATGAATCATCATACAGTTGCCCGTCAAAACCGTAATAATTTTTCATGATTTCTTTTGTCGAGAGTACTGCTCCGACATATGTAATGTCGCCCCCGATAATGTCCGATATATTCCAAAGGTGATTGCCGTCCCGGTCATATGCGTTGATGTTATTTGTATAAGTCGTGTATTCTGTTACGGCTGAATCGGTTTGAGTCATGTATTGGGTTGTTATTATTACAAGACTTTCGGTTATGGATATTTCGTAAATTCCCTCCGGAGCCTCTGTCATATGCTGGAAAAAAGATAATGCTTTGAAATCGGGACTGACCGTCGAAAACTCAAGCAATTTTTGGTTGATAAGTGCGTTTATCCTAAACATTTGTTTTTACTTCCGACATCTCCACCCTATAAGACGTAATATCTTACGAAAGCGTGACACTTTTTTGAAAAATTTTATAAAAATTTTTCAAAAAAATTCAGTGGAAGCCGTTTCGGCTCCCACTGAGAGAAGTTTCACTGCTTTCTGTACTTTTTTGCGATTTTTTTGTTGTCAAGTCCGTAACACGAGTCGGGCGCATCCGCGATGTCGTCTCTGCAGAGCCATGCACCGTTCGTGAAATCGGGAATCGGAACAGGCATACCTCCGAGCGAGATCGACTGCTCGGAAAGAACACTTACAGCCGCCCATGATGCCGAATCGTAAACATCGATCGGCGGTCTGGAGCCGTTGCGTACACTTTCCAGAAACGCCTCTGTCACAAGATAATCCATGCCGCCGTGTCCGCCCGTCGGATCGTAATTCTGCCATATCGGATGCGTGTATCGGTCGCAATATCCGGCGGCATTGCCCCACAGCTTTTCGCCGCAGAATTCAAAATCATGATATCTTCCGTCGTCGATGTAAATACTGTCGGTTTCGCCGAAATAGCCGCCGCATGTGCCGCGCACGGTAAAAGCTCTCGTGTATGTGCGCGGAAGCGTGGTGTCGAGCGTGAGCGTGATAGTCTGACCCGCGGCGCATTTTATAACTGTTGTAATTACATCGCCCTGCGCAAAATTCTGCCTTGCGACGATGCTCTTCGGCATGTTTTTCGCTGCATATGCCGAGGCTCCCTTTGAACAGGACGCCATCGACGTGAGGGTAAGCATGCGGTTGCCGTTGTTTATGTCGAGGATTTTCGCAATCGGACCAAGCTCGTGGGTCGGATAATTTTCGCAGTTTCTGCCGACATAGTTGCGGAGTCTGTAATGTCTGTTTTCGATACCGCCCGTAATTTCGTATCTCAGATCATGGTGATAACCGCCAGAGCAGTGAACGATGTCGCCGAAAACCCCTTCGCGGACCATGCGGAGTGTCATAAGCTCGCATTCGCCGTAACAGCAGTTTTCAAGCATCATGCACGGAGTTCCGGTTTCTTCGTATGTCCTGCAAAGCTCCCAGAGTTTTTCGATGCTGTATGCACCGCCGACCTCAAATCCGACAGGGATGCCCTTCTTCATGGCGTAAATTGCGATGTCAAAATGGGATTCCCATGCAGAATAAACGAAAAGCGCATCCGGATGCACAATGTCGCAAAGTTCTTTGTAATCGGTGTATTCTGCGGGACGTTCCGCCCCGTCTGCCGCGCCGATCAGGTCGGCTGCCGCCGATGCGCGGTCGGGATATTTGTCACATACTGCGGCAATGCTTATTTCTCTCGGAATCAGCCCGATCAGAACGTCGCGTATCACTCCGTATCCGCGACCTCCGCATCCGACTATTCCGACCTTCGGTTTCTTCTCGTTTTCCATGTTGTTTATTCCTCCGAAAGATATTCGGCAGACTGACCGAACTTCCATGTAAGTCTGCATCTGCTTCCCGATTTTGAAAATTCTGTAATTACTTCATCGCCGTGACGGAATATGCGGCAATCCGAGATGTCGCTTCGCGTCGTGAACACTGTCAGATAGAGCGGGGAAGCGCAGTCCGAGCCGTCGGTCACGATTATTCGTGAGGTTTCGATCTTTACGTCGTTTCTCGGCGATTTTGCGCCTTTTTCGACCGCGTATATAAATCCCGGTGGGAGAATCACGCTGACATTGCCCGCATGTGCAACGCCGTTTTCAATGTGAGTGTGCGGGTCGTCAATGTGAAAATACAGACGCCTCGTGCCGCCCGAACAAATGTCGAGATCGTCGGCGACAATGAAAATATCGTCGTCTATGAGAGCGCACAGCCTTCTGTGTATGTCAGGTTCGTAGTTTCTGTGATATGCGTCTGCCGCAAACATCCGACCGGTGCGGTATGTCCGCACTATCCGACCCTCCTTCTGCGGAGAGTATGTCCAGTTGCCCGTGTATTCGAACGGCGGCTTTCCGCCGATCGTCAGACATGAATGATATTCGGGCGATTTGAACAGCCGCCTGTCGGCTCCGTCCTGATAGGTGCAGAACGAAGGATCGATAACTACCGGCTTTCCTTTAAGATACAGAACAAACGACATCGGGTCCTGGTGCGAATGTCCGTTGCATACCGGGGTGTGACAGATAAACGCAAAATATGAATCATTCTCCGACCATCCGGTTCTTGCGAAATATTGTCCGATCCCGGGTTGGAAATTGTCCTCTCTGCCGATCTTCAATCCGTCGGATACCGCTTTTTCGCAGACGTTCTGCGGAATGTCAAAGCCGCTGTACCGACCGGTGATCGGATACATCCGTGCCGTGCGGTCGACACTGCCGAAGGTTTTGTAATATCCGATAACCGCGTTTCTGCATCCGCGCGCAATGACCGTGTCCCCGAATGCGGCGTAGTTGCCGTCGGGACAGCTTGAAAACGCAGCGTAGTCGCAGGCAAGCCTGCATATGTTTATAAGCGATTCGGGAAGACTTACATTGTATTCTCTTCCGAGTGCGATCGCGTCAAATATCATTTTCAGGCAGATCGTGTGATATGCCGGACAGCCCTCGATCTGACCGCCCTCCGGCGTGAACTGCTTTTCTGCGCATCGCGCGATTTCGTTTGCCGCATATGATTTCCATTCATCCGACATACCGTAATCGGGGAACAGACAGGCAACCGCGAGAAGTCCGAGCATTTCGTGCAGATAGTGATTGTGGTCGGCATTCGGCCATAACGCGGGCGAGACATAACGGAGAATCTTTCCGTGCAGGTAAAAACTTTCCGCAATCTTTGCATGAAGCGCGGGCGTCATGATGTCGGTCGGAAGAAGACGTTCGTAGAACTTCTTCCATGTCGAAAAGGCGCGTATGCCGACCTCAAGTGTGCGCCACGGATTGACTCCCGTGTAAAAAGCAAGCTCTTCTCCCGTGATCGGAAGCTCAAGAACAGGGGGCGGACAGAAATCTATCCAGTTTTCGATGTCGGCGGCGATTTTGTTCGCATATTTTCTGTCACCTGTGAGCAGATATGTTTCGGATAAAAGGTCAAACCAGTCCATACGGTTCAGAAGCCAGAGATATTCTTCATCGGATACTCTGCGTTCGTTCCATGCAGGCGGATTGCCGACAAAAAACGGCTTTCCTCCGGTTCCCGGAAGAGTGAACATGTTCCGCATCGGAAGCTCGCAGGCTTTTATCTTTTCGGCAACATACTTTTCGTCACTTGCCCGCTCTCTGATACTGTCGGCGATTTTTTTGCAGTGTGAGGAATGGATGCTCCGCTGTCTTTCGAGAAAAGCCGTGTTTTCTTCGTTTGTTTTCATATTATCTCCAGTTCATCTCTGTCGGGAAATGTCGGATATACGTCGTCGGTGCGGTCGGAATACCAGTATGCAACCGATGATATGTCGTCTTTGAGCGGCAGATAGCGTCCCTCGCTGCGCCAGCCGAGTGCCTGCACGGTAACACGCAGGTCTTTTGAAAAGTAAATGGGATCGTTTATGTGCCAGCGATAGAGATTGAATCGTCTGTTGGACAGATATGCGTCATCTGTGCGGTCAATTTTGTACATGCCCGAGTATGGGGTCGTAAATTCCGCATATTTGCCGTCAACATCGAATGTGTATGATCCGCAGAAATAATCTTCGGTTCCGGTTCCGCAGACCGTGGGGAAATCTTTGTCGCCGTCAATGTAGAACTTCATTTCTCCTTCTACCCAACAGCCGTTGTTGTTTACTCCCCAGTAGAGGTATGTGCCGACATAATGCCCATGACCCGATATTCCGTCAAGCAGGGTGTGAATGCCGCCCGCAACCGGATTTGAACGTCTGAACTGAGCATGGAAGTAAAGCGCGTCGTCGGAGATATCTTTTTCTTCGCAGTCGATCTGGTAATATACAGTTATGCCGCGGCTTGCGAGATTTTCAATCTCAACTCTGAACCCCTTGCGGTAAGGCATTTCAAAATAGCAGTTAAGTCCCCTTTTCGGATTGATGCAGACCGCAAGGCTTGACAGCTGACGGTATTCGGGATAGTTTGCACCGGCAAAAAAGTCGCCGAGAGGAACCTCAACCGACGGTTTGTCCGAGCCGTCCCAGTAGATTCTGAGTACAAGCAGACGACCGGCAGGTGCGTCGTCGGTGATCCATATGTGTTTTATCGAGCCACTCCCGCGGATGTCCGCAAGAGTAAAGCGTTGTCCGGCGGGGATAACGACCGAAGGTGAAATCTTCCACCCGATTCCAAGCTCTCTGGCGGCTGATTCTCCGGTTCCGTGCGTTGCGGAGCCTCCGACCCCCTTCCCGCCGGTAAAATTTTCGGGGCATACGGAAAAGGTTCTTGTGTTTTTCGACAGGCAAAGGTTTTCCATCATAGTATGATACCTCATATTGATTTTTTTACAAGAGTAACATATACATTATCAAAAGTCAATAGAAACGGACTATAAAAAAATAAATTTTTTCTGCAAAAAACTATTGACAAATTATCTGTACTGTGCTATAATAACACCCGTCGCAAGTGCGACATCAACAAGAGTGCTGGTGTGGCTCAATGGCAGAGCAGCTGATTTGTAATCAGCAGGTTGATGGTTCGACTCCGTTCACCAGCTCCATAGACGGTGGACATCTGCTTTTTGAATTTGCCCGCCGTATATACGGGAGCGTTCCCGAGTGGCCAAAGGGGACAGACTGTAAATCTGCTGCATTTGCTTCGGTGGTCCGAATCCACCCGCTCCCACCAGAAAGAAACGACGATTTTCGGTAGAATATCGTCGTTTCTTTCTGGTTCTATTCCCTTTTCGTTTTTTCCTTTTCTCTTTTCTCTCCAATCGTCGTTTCCGGAGAAAAGATAAGAGAGAACAGAGAAAAGAAAATGTAGCTTTGCGCTGCAAAGCGTTGATTCATAATGAGAATTTGTGTTAAAATATGGTTTGAGGTGATGCTGATGAATAGCCCGCTGCTTGATAAATCTCTGGATTTTGCAACCCAAATCGTATTATTTTATGAGGCGTTTTCTGCGGCAAAAAAAGATACCACGATCGCAAAACAACTGCTTCGTTCCGCCACAAGCATTGGTGCCAATATAAATGAAGCCGTTTACGGCAACAGCAAGGCGGATTTTATTTCAAAATTGCATATCGCGCTCAAGGAAACAGGGGAAAGTATTTATTGGCTTAC